>DOVL01000089.1 GCA_003520105.1 Lachnospiraceae bacterium
AGATCACACCGGAGCAGTACGAAAACCGGATGATCCTGCGCAATGCCATGATGGCCCACGGCTTCAAGCCGCTGGCCGAGGAGTGGTGGCATTTCACACTGGAAAACGAGCCATATCCGGACACTTATTTCACTTTTCCGATCAACAGCGAATCGCTGGAGCAGTAAGTTAAAAGGGGCATTCAGATCAATGTCATTAAGTTAACATTGGTCGTCTGATCGGAGGTTTTAACGTTTAGTCTGTATTTTATTTTTGATCATCGATGTCACAGTTGAAATGTGCCTCCTCGGTCAGGTCATCGATGTCTGCACGTTCCACATGCAGAACACCGTTCTCGTAGCCTCTCTCGAAGAGGAGACAGTCTGTGAGACTGAGGTTGAGGATGGTTGCCGAACGTACATCTGCTTTGGTTGAGATGTAATCAGCGGTTTCGACATCCGTTCCGCCGAGGTAGAGGAGATGGTCGCAGTTGTTGATGATTGTCATTGCTTTCGAGTGGGAGTAGAGGCTCTCAAGCTGAGAGATGCTTTGGAGGATAAGACTCACGCTGATCTCTCTGGATCTGATGACCGAGATGATCTTGTCGAAGTTTGGAATCATGGTGCCTGCGGCAAAGTCGTCAAATATGATTCTCACCGGTACCTTCAGGTGACTGTCGGGAGAACTGTCAGCTGTAAGTATAAGCTGATGGAGCGCCTGACTGTAAAATATATTTACAAGTGAATCCCTTGAGTGGTCCGTGTCAGAAATATTCAGGAATAATGCAGTTTTTCTGTTTCCCATTTCGCGGAACGAGAAGCCGGTCCTTTTGAAGAAAATCTTTCCGGTCTGGATTCCGTCGAAACAGGAGAGGGCCTGGGCGACAAATTGCCTTATGCAGGCTGCTGTCCTGTCGGCCTTCCATATATTTTTGTACATTGCAAATCTTGAAGCTGCAAAGCTCTCGGGATCGAGTGCTTCAAGCTCACTGAAAAGCTTGGAATATATGTCCGGATCCCAGGCCTTGAAGAGTTCAATGACCGTTCCGAAGTGGTGAGAATCAGCAGGGGTTGCCTCAAATGTATATGCGATAAGGCTCTCAAGCACGATTCGGGCCGAATCCGTCCAGAAAGGGTCGATGGAAGCTTCCGGAGTCGGGAGAAGCATTCCTGCAAGGGTGCGTATGTCGTTTTCGTTGTAACGTCTCGAGCTTTGGTCATAGCGTATGAAATCCATAGGATTATAGGCTGCGGAGTCCTTGCCCTGCACAAGGTCCAGCTTGATGACCTTGTAGCCTCTGGCGGAGAGGGCTGAACTGTATTTGTCATAAAGGTTACCCTTGGTATCGGAAATGATCATGCTTTCCGTTGATTCGGCGAGGAGGGGCATTACGTAGCCCCTTGTCTTGCCGGAACCGGTCGGGCCAACGATCATGTCGTTGTTGTTGAGACCGGTCTTCCGGGTGTCATTAGATACACGGACATGCCTTGCAAGCAGTCGCTTGTCTCTTTTCTCAAGTTTAATTGTTGGATTTGAAGTTGTTTTGTTGGCCATATGCTGGTCTCCTTTCGTGAAATAAACTGTTTATCTTCACCCGGGTGTACCACGGATGAAGATGTGTCGCTTGTGCCTGTTGCTGTTATAGCAGCGTTGAAATACTCTCAACGATACCGGTTGCTATGCCGTATTCAACAGCCTGATTTGCTGTGAACCAGGTTTCCTGGGCTGTTTTCTGGTTGACGTCATTGATTGGTTTTCCGCTCCTCTCGGAGATGATTCCCGAGAGCCTCTCCCTGAAAACGAGGAGTGTTTCCAGTCGTTCCTTAACATCGTTGGTTTTAGTCAGTCCTTCTTCAAAATATGCTGACGGGTCGTGAATCATCAGCAGTGAATCCGGAAGCATCAGCCTTGTGTCTGCCGAGAGGAAGAGGATGGAGGCCATGCTCGCCGCAGTTCCGATGTTAATGGTTTTGACCGGTGAGCGGAGCATTCTGATAACGTTGTAGAGGCAGAGACCGGCATTGATATTTCCACCGAGTGACGAGATGAAGAGTTTGATCGGTTTTCCGGGAGCAATCTGGTCAAGATAAAGGAAGTTCTTGATAAGCTCCGCAACTGACTGCTGATTTACCTCTTCCGTGAGGAATAGGGATCTTTTGTTGAAGAAATGGTCTTCAACTGGATAACAGTCACCGCCGTTTTTGGTTTCTCTGATTACATTTACCATTCTCATGCATGTTTCTCCTTTCGTTTCTTGTCTGCAAGATAAAAAATGTCGTAGATGAAGAATTTAGCAATCATCCGAGCCTCTCTTGGAAGAGTTCCGGCTGTGCTGAAGATGGAGCTGATTACATCCAGAGCATTGTAGTCGTCGCTGTAACCATCCATATTTATTTTTGCGTAGTTTATTACCAGAGGAAGGATAACCTGAGTGCTGTTGATTCCCAGAGTCTTATCGACGGCCGGGAAGAAATCCCTGAGCGGAATCGTGAAGATGAAGTAATAATCCTCCATGGTCTTCATAAATAAGTGCCTTCCGAGAAGATCGTGGATATCTCGTTTTTTAACGGTTGATCTGGACATAGCGTTTCTCCTTTCGCTTAATCTTTAAAGTTCTCGTTGTGTTTAACTTCTGTGTTTTTTGGATCGTACTACATCATCTTCTCATAGCGCAGATAGTTGAGCGCTTTTTCGTAAAACACATAGAGGTCACTCCAGCATTCTGATGATTCCTCCAGGATAGAGCTGATGTCATCCAGATAGGTGTCGTTATAGCGAGGAGCGCCCGGTGATGCGAGGATATGCCCGACATTCATGGATGCTATACGCTGAAGGAAGATCAGCAGTGAATCTTCATATATCATCTTCCCTTTGCTTGCATCGCTCAGAATCTCTTTGATGGAGCGTTTTGGTATCTCTTTCTGTAGCATGGCTAAGTCTCCTTTCGATTTATTTGCTACGCTTATTATAAAACGGAGAGAGTAAATATCGGGTAGAATCAACCTGATAAAATTGACTGTAGATGAATAATTCTTTATAATATAGTGTAAGTGTATGGTAAGAATATTAATTGAATCGTCTGTCAGATCAGATGGCTTAGTATGGGAGAAGATCATAGATCAGTTTGCTATATGAGGCAGCTTGGTATAGGAGATGAACATAGATTAGTATGTTCAACGAAAGGGAGGATGAGATGGATAAAAAATCAGAGAATAATAAAAATACAGATAAACGAAAGAATGATAATGAAACAAGATACAGGGAACGTTTCAGACTTATAGAAATGAATGAACTGCTGGATAGTTTTTCGGCTACATGCTTCGGAAGGAATGAGGACATTAGGCCGGTTATCCTTACAGAAAAGGGGAAGATTTCCAAGGTTAAACTGAACAGGTTTACGGAAGAACTGACCGCATGCGCGGATGAATATACATCTATTTTAAGAGGCACGGGACTTACGGATGAAGAGAGAGAACTGGTTGGCAGGATCATATTTATCTCTGTCATCGTTGCAGGAACGGGTTATGGTTTTTCTCCGAGCGATGGTGATTATAGCTGGGAGCCTTTCTCAAGAAAAATATCTTTTGAGGATATAAACCAGCTTCTGAGGGTAAGTGCACCATACATGTCAGTGGAGGATATGTTCTTCTTTATCAATCAGACGCTTTCACTTCTGGGAGAGAAGATGTATGTGAATGACTTGGCAGGAGAAAGTGTTCATAGACCGGAGGCGCATGATAATTCTACGGAATCTGAAGAGGAGGCGCCTTCTGATAACATTGGGAGAGTTAGGGACAAGAAGAATGTGATACGTCTCCGTGACGACCGCATGTTTGCCGAACTTCAAAGAGCGGAAGATGAATATGCCGAAGACGAAGAGCTTTACGCTAAGATGGAAGAAGAGATGCTTAAGGACTACGAGAAAAACAGGATTCCCGAATGGGTGGAGCAGAAACAGGTGGATGAGCTGGCAGAACTTATGAAGCACTACAATGATGTGTTTCCGATGAAGGAGGAGTTTCTGGAGGCCTGCAGATATTATGGAAAGAATGTTTTTGATGTGTGTCCGGATAATATCGATAGAGTATTTGAGTCAGCAATCAATCTCTATCTTATAAGAACAGGTTTGTCACCGCTTGCGGATCAGATTGAATTCCGTCATATTCATGCGGAGGTTTCGGTTGCGGAGAGCAGGATAGAGAGAAAGGTATGGAGAAACAGGAGGGGTTAGATGAGTTTGATCAGAGAAATATATGACAGACTCTTTCTGGAATACATGAATTCGCTGGATGATCCGGGGAGAGACTGGGATGATAACCCTGCTGAGAAGAGTGTAATTTATACGTATTTTCTGGAGACGAGGCTGCTTCCGGCAGGACTGGGACAGAAGCTGTATGTGGCTGAAGATAAGGATGAAAGAGAACTGAATAAGCTTTATTCGGTGTGGAATAACGGCGGAATAAAGAAGCAGGGAAGAGCCGGAATAACTCCCGGAATGCTTATGGCGGGCTATAATCGGGTGATTTCAGTGTCACCAAAAGTAAGTGACAGCGAGAAGCAGTCATATTTAAGGCTTCTGTTTGAATATATGTGTGAAGATCCTGCCAGGTACAGGAAAGGGCACATGTTTTCTTCGGAGGGCGAAGCGGGCACGAAGATGCTTTATATCAGTGGAATCCGTGCACTGCTGGAGCTATCAGGTAAGAGCTTTGCAGAAATAGATGAGGAGACCATCCTTGAAGTCAGAAAGGTATTTGAAGAAATACTGGATAAGCTCAGAACCGGAGAATCGAAGGTTTTGAAAAGAGCACTTAAGTTTTCGGAAGAAACATTGAAGACTATAATCGATCGTGTACTGCGAGCATCGCTGCATGAAACGATTAGAGGTTTCTTCAAGGATATGGGCTACTCTATTTCTGAGAAGGACAAGAAGGCGGACTTTCACAAGAGAAAAGTCAACAAGACGGTTGATCTTCTGGAAACCTGTGCGGAAAGGATGGAGCTCAGCATTAGCGACCAGAGTGGATCTGAAAGGTATGATCCCGAGGATTGCGACAGATTGCTGGAGATTGTTAATCATATGGGTAAGGAGAAAGGCTTCGAGAAAGGGTTGGTGCCGCTATCGATTTCGGCTTACGGACATATGCTGTGTATCTTGGGCAGGGAGCATTTTCTGACAGATGATTTCTCAAGAAACAAAAGAATGCTTGCGGAAAAGGCAGAAAACGATTATTGTTATGGTGTAATACTTCCGTATTATGAATATGATAACGAGCCGGATGAAAAGTGCTTTGCGCTTCGGAATGAAATAGTTACATCTTATAACGAGCTGTCAACATACACGGATGCGTTTATAGTATTTGAAGGCTTTGAGGAAGAGGCTATGGAGGTAGTAGCTGGAAATAACCATGGGTTGTTCGACTCGGCAGGGATGCCAGACGATATGATCCCTGAAATCTTCGGAAAGTATTTCGGCAGAAATATGACAAGAGATGAAGAAGTACAGAGGACGTTCTCGCTTGAGAAGGACATGCTTTACACCAAGGAAGAGGAGTATTTATGGAAAAAGTGATAAGCAATCAGATATATGATGAAGAGAGAGCTCTGTATGGAAGTAAGGAACTCTCGCTGGATGGCTGTCGGTTTGAAGGGCCTGCGGATGGTGAGAGCGCACTGAAGGAGAGCAGAAATATCAACGTGCAGCGTAGCTACTTTGATCTGAGGTATCCGTTCTGGCATGATACAGGTCTTAAGATCACGGACAGTGTTATGACCGAGAAATGCAGGGCACCGCTCTGGTATTCAAAGGATATAGAGATCACTGAGACAAAGATTCATGGCGTTAAGGCTCTTCGCGAGTGCTCGGACGTTAAGATAGAAAACTGTGATATCATCTCTCCTGAATTTGGCTGGTCCGTTAAGAATATAATTATGAGAGACACCTCTGCGGAGGGAGAGTATTTCATGATGAGATCGGCGAGGCTGAATTTTGAAAAAGTGAGACTTAAGGGAAAATATTCCTTCCAGTACATCTCCGATTCGGTCTTCGAAAACTGTGAGTTTGATACAAAGGATGCCTTCTGGCATGCAAAGAATGTTGTTGTCAGGAACAGCATCGTTAAGGGCGAGTATCTCGCATGGTACTGTGAAAACGTAACTTTCGAGAACTGCGTTATCTCGGGAACTCAGCCGCTTTGTTATTGCAGGAATCTGAAGCTTATAAACTGCGAGATGCTTGAGGCTGATCTTGCGTTTGAGAAATCAGAGGTTGAGGCAGAGGTTATAACTCCTGTAATAAGTATAAAAAATCCGCTCCGGGGAAAGATTAAAGTACCTGCGGTGGACGAAATCATAATGGATGATCCCGAAGCAAAGGGCGAAGTGATAATAGAGGGAGAGGTACGATAGAATAATCAAATAAAGTTCCGGTCATGATACATGGTTTGTATTATGACCGTTTTTTTTATCGCGCGGAGCATGCCGCTCGCGGCATACTTTGTTGTTTGTTACAAAATGTTACAATGCAAAAAGAACGTATTTATGCGTGTTTTGAACAAAAACATATTAATAAATGTTAAATATGTAACAAAAATGTAACATTTGAGTTGACAGAAATGTAACAATATGATATAAATGGTAACATAATTCGTATGGAGATGAATATATGTTGAAAAAAATATCAAAAGTAGTTTTAGTTTTCGCTATGTCATTTGCCTTCTGTTTTTCAGGTATTACCGGACAGAAAAAAGAGGCTCAGGCAGCTTCGGGCAGTAGTACATATTCCATCCTGAGATCTTATATGGTTTATGGAAGTTACGGATCAAATGGTCATCTCGCAACCAATTACTGGTCTTGCGCAGGCTGGGTTTCAAGAGTTCTTTATACAGCCGGTATGGCAGGTGAGCTTGGCGGATATGTTCCGGATTTTACAGGATATGCTGATGCGGCAGCTTCGGGACTCGAAGATTTTATGAAAGATGATCCTCATTTCAGTCTGGTCACAACCTTTAATAATGGTGATGCAGATGAGGCTTCTGAAAGATTGGTAGCACAGTTCAATTCAGGTGAAGTTCAGCCGGGTGATATCATTATTTATTACAGATCGAACGGCAGATACGACAACAGTGTAGGAAGACAGCACGCTGCAATTATTCTTGCAGAGAGATATAATGGTACGGTTTCTAACAATAATAATTACAGACCGAATTTATGGGGCAGCGGCCATTTCATGGGCCATCCTACAGTAGCTCATTCACTTAATTACAATTATGGTGTTGAATTCTACACACCGGTTGATGGACTGCTCTACAGCGGTGATGCAACAGGATATGCAATTTACAGACTGAATGTAGGTAATATTTCCAAGAATACACTTCTGGCTGTTTCCGGTGAAATGGAAGAGAAGGAACAGGTTGTAAATGCAGATTCATATGAAGCAGTCAAGGGTACAGATGTTGTTAAAGCAAATGTTAATGGTACATCAGGCTGGTATTATTCAGAAAATGGTACCGTAAATACAGATTACACCGGTTTCGCAAAGAACGAAAACGGCTGGTGGTACCTTGAGAACGGCAAGGTTGATTTCGATAAGGCCGGAGTTATAAAGGGAAGTCTTGGTTCGGAATCAGGCTGGTGGTACGTAAAGGGCGGTAAGGTTCAGTTCACAAATACAGTCGCTAAGAATCAGTACGGCTGGTGGAGGATCAAGAACGGTAAGGTTGATTTTTCTTTCACAGGTCTCGCTCAGAACGAGTACGGCTGGTGGTATTGCCGAGGCGGCAAGGTTGATTTCTCATATACCGGAGTTGCTAAAAATGATTATGGCTGGTGGTATGTGAAGAATGGCAAGGTTCAGTTCACAGATACAGTTGCAAAGAACCAGTATGGCTGGTGGTGCTGCCAGAACGGCAAGGTAAACTTTGATTATACAGGTTTTGCCCAGAATGAATACGGCTGGTGGTATTGCCGTAACGGTAAGGTTGATTTTTCGGTCAACGGATCAGTTTACGGTAAGGTAAATGGAA
>DOVL01000110.1 GCA_003520105.1 Lachnospiraceae bacterium
AAGCATGCGACAACATCATAACCCGCGCCGATTATTGCTTCGAGCGCATTCACCGCAAACTCCGGAGTGCCCATATATACTATCTTAATCTCTTTATTATCCATCTGTCATTATCCTCTGTCTAACTGTTTTATTCATACAAATATTTACAGCAGATGATTTCATTAAATACTAATCTGACATTATAATAATCTGATCTGCACTATCAGCAAGAACAAACACCATCAGTCAACGAGCAGTTTAAACTATTCGGCATCAGAAGCATCCTCATCAGCTTCTTCCTCTTCATCCGTTACAGGAGGAATTTCAACTCTGTGAAGAGTTCCTTCATGTACGATATCCTTGTAAAGCTTACCATCGAGATGGTCAAGTTCATGACAGATACATCTTGCCAGAAGACCTTCAGCTTCAACTGTGAACTCTTCCATATTTTCGTCAAGAGCCTTACAGATAACGTGAGCCGGTCTCGTAACCTCTCCCGAAAGTCCCGGAAGGCTGAGGCATCCCTCTTCTCCGGTCTGCTCGCCGTCAGCTTCAATTATCTCAGGATTGATCAGAACAAGCGGATTATCATCCATAACATCAATAACAACTATTCTTTTTAATATACCAACCTGAGGAGCCGCAAGACCGACACCATTTGACTCATACATGGTATCAAACATATCATCAATAAGCATAAGTGTTCTGTCATTCATTTTAGTAACAGGCTTGCAAACCTTTCTCAGTACCTCATCTCCGTCTACTCTGATATTTCTGATTGCCATTTCTCTATCCTTTCTTTTACTTAGCCAATATGTTTATCTAATTATCGTCCTGTATTTTCATATCTGTCCGAAAAGCTGTCTTCCCTGTCATACAGTGGTGTGTCACACAACAGAATGTCATACAGCAATGTGTGATAAAACACTATGTCATACGGCATTATGTCACACAACATTCATCGGATCCATATCATACTCTACATCAACGTCAGAATCACTGTATTTCTTATTAAATACTTTCTCCGACAGTTCAATTGCCGAAGTCAGTTTATCATATTTTTCATCACGTGCATAGATTACTCTTCTGTAGCTTTCATTAATTCTTCCTATATATGCGGAACTCGGACCTGTTACCACTGTTTCGGAGCCTGCTCTGAAGCTCTCTTTTAAAGCATCTGCAATATCCGCTGCCGCCCGGTCAGCAAGCTCCTCATCCTTTGAAGTAATAAGTATTCCGAGCATATGTGCTGCCGGAGGATATTTCATAAGCTTTCTGTAGGACATTTCCTGTTTATAAAAGCTGTTATAATCCTGCTTTGCTGACGAACATATCGTATAATGCTCCGGCTGATAGGTCTGGATAACAACATGCCCCGGCTTTTCACCCCTTCCGGCACGCCCCGCAGCCTGCGTAAGAAGATCAAAAGTCCTCTCTGCTGACAAATAATCATTATCGAAGAGGCTCAGATCGGCAAGAATGATCCCCACAACGGTAACATTTCCGAAATCATGCCCTTTCACTATCATCTGTGTTCCGATCAGACAATCGGCCTTATGTGTCTTAAAGCTCTCGATTATCCTTGCATGAGCATCCTTGGCAGTAGTGGTATCCTTATCCATTCTGACCGTTCTGATCTCAGGAAACAGACTCTTAACAGCCGCTTCAACCTTTTCAGTGCCCGTGCCGTAGCCTCCGATCATCCCCGAACCACAGGAAGAACACTTTGCCGGCATCTCGGTCTGATATCCGCAGTAATGGCACATGAGCCTGGTTTTGCCATGAAGCGCCAGCGCCACATCACATTTAGGACATTTTATGACCTTTCCGCAGCTTCTGCAGGACACAAAGCTGTTGAAACCTCTTCTGTTGATGAAAAGCATTACCTGCTCTCCCTCATCAAAAGCATTCTTCATCCTTGCATAAAGCTCTCTGGAAATAATACTTCTGTTGCCTTCTCTAAGTTCATTTCTGAGATCTACTATATGTGTTTCAGCCATGGCACGTCCCATGACTCTGTCAGGAAGCTGCCATAACTTGTATTCTCCTGTTTCAGCTTTATAGAAGCTGTCAATGGATGGTGTAGCCGAGCCCAGAACGACTGCGGCCCCTTCGAGTTCTGCCCTTTTTATCGCAGTCTCTCTTGCATGATATTTCGGAGTCGTCTCACTTTTATATGCATTATCATGCTCTTCATCTATTATGATCAGGCCCAGATTTTTATACGGTGCAAAAAGAGCCGAACGCGGTCCTATGATAAGATCCGTTTCACCTTTTCTGGCTCTTTCAAATTCAGTATATTTTTCACCCTTACTGAGTCTCGAATTGATTATCGATATTCTGTTTCCGAATGCCGCTTCAAATCTTTCCACGGTCTGAAGCGTAAGCGCGATCTCAGGAATAAGGACTATAGCTGTTTTACCGTTTCTTACAGCTTCCTTGACAAGTTCAATATATACCTCAGTCTTTCCACTTCCGGTAACACCATGGAGCAGATATTTTTCTCTCCTGCCCGCCTCAAAATCCCGTCTGAAATCAGAAATGATATTCAGCTGTTCTCTGTTTAAATCTATAGCATTATGCTTATCGGAGAGAATGTTTTTCACATCAGTCTGAATCGATTCCGGATCATTCTCCCCTGTTACTGATTTATCAGTTTTTGCGGTGCCTCTTCTTTTAACCTTCTCCTTAACCGGAGTTACGGTCTTAAGTGCAGCGATCATGGTGGAGCCGTAGTACTCCTTCATCCATCCGGCAAGCTCGATAAGTCTCGTCTCTATGGAAAGCTGTTTTCCGGATACCTCTTTTATCTCCTTGATCTTATCCTCATCCCACTGAGCTGTATCCGATATTCCGACCACATAGCCCTGGCGAAGCGTATTTCCTCTTCCGAAAGGGATCATGACAGGCGTTCCGATATTCACTTTTTCCTTAATTTCGTCAGGTATCCTGTATTGAAATACCCTGTCGACCTTCTCATGCGATATGTCTATTATGACATCCGCGTATACTGCTCCCATTTCGTATCTCCCGCTCCATACTTTAGTTTCCGTCTCCAGCCGCAAATATGCTCAGTACGAAAGACAGGCGGACCTGTAAGCCCGCCTGAAAAACCTTTAAATACTTATCAGATGATCCTAGTCATCTTCTCCGACTATCTTAACCTTGCCCTGATATAATTCCTCAACAGCTATTGAAAGCGGCTTCTGTCCCTCAGCATGCTCAACAAGTGGAGGATCACCTGCAATTATCTGTCTGGCACGCTTTGCTGTTGCAAGCACGATTGAATATCTGCTCTGAACAACAGGCTGCTCGCCCGGCTCAACCTCACTGTTAACAACTGCCATAAGATCAGAATAAGATGGATGTATCATTTTATTTATCTCCTTCCAAAATACCGGATATTTCCGATATTATCTTAAACTATTTACTGTCTGCCGAAGTCTTTCTTAAGCTCGGCTATGAATGCAAGATTGTTTTTCTTCTCACACTTCCTGCTTAATATAACAGAATTTACCGTATCAATGCAAGTATTTAAATCATCATTTACAACAATATATTCATAAGAGTCGATGCTCTCGGCCTCTTCAGCCGCTCTCTTCATACGTTTTTCGATGGTTGCGCTGTCCTCCGAGCCACGTCCCTCAAGCCTTTTCTTAAGTGTTTCACGGTCAGGAGTTGTTATGAATATAAGAATTGCGTCCGGGTACTGATGTTTAACATTCATCGCGCCCTGAACTTCAATCTCAAGGATAACGTTATTACCTGCAGCAAGCTCGTCCTCAACAAATTTACGAGGTGTACCATAATAATTATCAACATACTGAGCCCATTCGATAAAACCGTTATAATCTATGAGATTTTTAAAATCATCAACCGATTTGAAATAATACTCTCTTCCGTCAACCTCGCCCGGTCTTGGCTGTCTGGTTGTGGCCGAAACCGAAAGGCTGTAGCCAAACTTCTCCACAAGCCCCTTAACCACGGTTCCCTTGCCTGCTCCGGAGAAACCCGAAATAACTATGAGTGTGCCTTTATTTTCCATATTCATTCCTCCTGATCTAATACTTCTTCGATTGCAAACCCCGAACCTTACTCGAGATTCTGGATCTGTTCTCTTATCTTCTCGATGCAGGTTTTCATTCCGATTCCGATATCGGTAACCGCAAGCGAATCCGACTTTGAGAGTATCGTATTTGACTCTCTGTTCATCTCCTGAACGATGAAATCAAGTTTTCTTCCGACATCTCCGCCATCAGTAAGTATCTTTCTGACGCCGTCTATATGGCTTTTAAGCCTGACAATCTCTTCATCAACACAGATCTTATCAGAATAGAGGACAACCTCTGCAGCAATCCTCTGATCATCGATCGCACCGGCCTCGATCAGTTCCTTAACCTTCTCAGACAGCTTAGCCTTATATGCCGTGATAAGCTCCGGAGCCATACGCTCTATCTCTGCAACCATGGCAGCCATTTCGTCAAGCTTCTGTAAGAGGTCATTCTTAAGATTCTCTCCCTCTATGGCTCTTGCCTCGGAAAACTTCGCTCCGGCCTCTCTCAGAGTTTTTTCAATATCATCATAGAGGCTGCTGTCCAGCTCTGATTTTTCTTCAAGTGAGAAAACCTCAGGGAAATCAGCAACAACCGTCGGCTTTAATTCTTCCGAAAGTCCGAAATCCTCTCTCATCTGCTCAAGGTAATTTATATACTCCGAAGCGATTTCTTTATTGTATTTTACCACAAGATTTGATTTTGCAAAATCTTCATAAGTAACAAATACGTCCACTTTTCCTCTGATAATATAGTCCTTCAGAACATTCCTCATTGCAGATTCAAACTGATTGAACTTGCGAGGCATCTTGATATTGATATCGCAATACCTGTGATTGACCGACTTGATCTCGATCACTATCTTCTTATTCTCATCAAGAAATTCGCTTCTTCCGAAGCCTGTCATACTTCTGATCATTTTAACTTTACCCCCGGGGTTTTTTATGAATTTTAATGACAATCAATCGTTATGCATAGGAAAACGAATTAATAATCCTCAATTTTCCTGGCAATTTCATCATAGTATTTCTGAGGTTCATTTGCAAGAGCAGAAGGGCTATAGGTCACAAGTCCTTCATCAATAATACGCTGTGAAGCAGTCTTATTGTTTGGTGTATAATACCGTGTCTCTGCCATACTAATCTGAAAATCCGTATCGCTACAAATAAACGCAAGAAATAAAGCTGCAAGTCCCTTATTAGGACAGTTATCCGTTATTCCTATTATCGTTCCTCCCCAGTAGTGCACTTCAGGTGCCGGACAAAAGCCCCACAGCTTATCCGAATTACCATCAATAACAGAATTAATCATCCAGCCAGGTCCAAAATAACCGAAAACATTTCCATTCATACCTTCATATTGCCATTTTTCCGACCACATAACAGAGTCCTCATTGCTGAGTAAGTAACCCTGAGCAACAAACCTATTGATTATATCAATCTGCTGATTATTTAAAACTTCGCCCTCATCATATCCGAAACCTCTGTAAAGATCCCCCTTACAACAAACCATCTTATAACCCTTGGCCTTCATTAGTTCAGCCGTTTTTCCAAATGTATCCCAGTTAGAAAGATAAGTCCTTACAACCTCCGGATCACTGGTTCCCAGAACCTCCTCTGCAATATCTTTTCTATAAATAAATCCCTGAGGACATATATTCGGACAAATACCATACATAGCACCGTTTCTACTTGCCAAATCTCTGGTATATTCGTATGATTCACCATAGTATTCATCTAATCCGATTGAATTAAGATCAACTAACCAATCGCCTATAATATCGTCACTATAGCTCGCGTCAAAAGCAGCCAGTGATGCAGGCCTGGACGTATTATAGGTACCATTAATAATATCAACATAATCCTGACCGTTCATGATTGATCCAGTCGAATCAAATATTATTATATTCTTGTATTCTGGATATTTGCTTTCGAAAGCATCTACATACTCTTCTATGGATGCATCATTCGAATAAAAATATATCGTTTCATTATTGATCACCGGAAGTTCAGGATAGTCAGCATTAACAATTCCAACCCCGCTGTCATCAACAGTCACATTTGTTCTGTAATCAGTATTGCTGTAGTCCGGGTTAATATCGAAATATCCCTCAAAGGATAGATATCCATCATATTCTCCATCCTCTGTTTCATTGCTGACATCGTAATCAAAGTAGAAATACTTTATACTGCCTGATTTCTCTTCATCATAAAAGAATGAGCAGTTCTCTAATCTGTCTTCTTCAAATTCATCAAGACCATATTTATTGTTGTGACCAAGCTTATCACAAACCAGTCTCTCATAGAATTCATCTTTAATCTCGATGATCTTATTGTCCGGATCATCCAGTCTGGTTTCAACCTTATCTATATTCCAGTTCCCTGCCAGACCTGAAAATTTAAGATCGGCATATATTTCCCTAACAAGATATTCATCTTCGGTAGTAAGCTTAACTCTGGCTTTACCTTTAAAGAAGCTGAATTCACTGTCAATTATATCCACATCGGTAACTCTGCTGTAAACACCGTTTTCACCGGTTACGCCCTGAATATAATACCAAAAATGATAATACTCCGGAACTCCGGCCACGTTTTCATAATCCGGATCCGGACCGGTAAAATAATCCTTCAGATATTCCTTCGTAGGCTTCCTGAAACCAAACAGAAGGATAAATCCGCAGGCCAAGAGTAATACGCCAATGATTGACGATATTATGATAACCTTTTTCTTCTTGCCGCCCGGTTTCTTCTGCTTTTTAGGCTTCGTGCCCGGCCCTGCATTCGAATTCATCATACCATTCTGAGACATCTGTCCGTACTGTGCCTGGCCGTTCATCATTCCGCCCTGTGGCATCTGTCCGTACTGTGCCTGCCCATTCATCATTCCACCCTGTGGCATCTGTCCGTACTGTGCCTGGCCGTTCATCATTCCGCCCTGTGGCATCTGTCCGTACTGTGCCTGCCCGTTCATCATTCCGCCCTGTGGCATCTGTCCGTACTGTGCCTGCCCGTTCATCATTCCGCCCTGCATCATCTGCTGGTTGTGCTGCATATTCTGGCCATATGCCATGTTCTGACCGTACTGCATGTTCTGGCCATACGCCACATTCTGACCATACTGCATATTCTGGCCATACACCATATTCTGACCGTACTGCATATTCTGGCCATACTGCATATTCTGTGGCATCTGACCATACTGCGCCTGGCCGTTCATCATATTGCCCTGCATCATCTGCTGGTTGTACTGCATGTTCTGGCCATACTGCATATCCTGCTCGTTCATTATTCCGCTCTGCATATTCAGATCATTTTTCGCCCGATTATTCTGCGTCTGATCGTTCAGTGATTGCTCATTCTGACTCTGCCCGTTTTCAGGCTGGCGATCTGTTGCATTATCATCAGCCTGCGCTGTCTGCGGTTTTCCGCACCGGATACAGAATTTGTCCTCATCCTTAAGGTCACATCCGCAGTAAATACATTTCTTCATAAAATACCCCTGTTATAACTAAAAAAACAAATATAAAAACAATCTATACATCAGAAATGATGCATATTAATTCTACTCTTAACGATAACTCACTGTCAATTATCTGTTTGACTTACCAACGCCCGAAAAGCCTCAATCATCTGATAGCTGCTTAATGCTGCTGATATTTGGTTCAGCCATCAGTGAGTAGTTTGTATGATAGATAACATATCCCGGATTGGCATGAGGCGGTTTCTTCAGGTTTTTCTTCTCGGTATAGTCAATTTCAACCTTAGGTGCATCCTTTCCCGATGAATAGTAAGCCGCAAGTCTTCCGGCCTCTTCATAAGTTCTGTCCGGAATATCCTTGTCATCCTTTTTCTTAACTATCACATGTGATCCCGGCATCTTCTTGGCATGGAACCACATATCATTGCCTGATGCAAATTTGAAGGACAGCTCATCGTTCTGAATGTTGTTTCTGCCCACATACATATCGTAACCGTCGGATGAAACGAAGTGGAGCGGCTTTGATCTCTGAACCATTCCCTTCTGTCCTTTTTTACCACTTGTATTTCCGGCCTGTCCGCCCTTCTTCATTTTTCCTCCGGCCTTTGCATAACCGGTCTGTACAAGTTCAAGCCTTATATCAGCAAGTTCCTCTTCAGTCTCTGCCAGCGACAGCTCAGTCTGAACCGATCTAAGATATTCCAGCTCAGACTTCGTTTCTTCTATCATCCCCGACAGGAAGTCATAGGTTCTCTTCTTCTTGTTGTATTTTGCAAAATATCTGACACTGTTTTCGGACGGAGTCAGCTGCTCATCGAGCGGTATGGTTATCTCCTGATTATCATAATAGTTTACGCAGGTAAGTGACTTATCACCCTTCTTTGCGCAATAACCATATGTATTGATCAGTTCACCATAAATACGGTACTGCTCCCTGTCCTCAGTATCAGCCAGCTGTTCTCTCTGTATGTCATATTTCTTTGCCGACCTTTCAACCGCATTCGATAACAAATGCCTCAGATCAGCCGATCTTGTATTTATACGATTTCTGGCCGCTTTAGCCTTATAGAAACTGTAAATAAGCTCTGACGGACTTTCGTAATCCCTGCTGTCATATCCATCATAAAGAGAAAGATGAAATGCAGCATATTCAGCCGGGCTTCCGTTCTCCGAGTACGTACAAGGCATGTACTCGCCGTTTTCTATCATACCCCTTACTTTTACGAAGACTTCCCAAAGTCTGTTCTTCTCATCATCACTAAGCTCTGTCGATGTCTTCCTTGCTTCAATTCCGGCTCTGTTACACAACTCCTCAGCCACAACCGGTGAAAAGCCGTTAATCGAAGTATAGATTGCCTTGGCTGTTCCGGTCTTCTTACCTTCCAGCGCTGCAACAAAGCCTTCCTTTTCGACAACAAGAGGATCAACCTTACCGTTTGAAGGTGGATATATATACTCCCTTCCCGGAAGAACCTCTCTGACCGAGCTCACATCACTTGGTATCCTCTTGATACTGTCAAGAACTCTACCGTCATTGTCGACCAGGATAATATTACTGTGTCTGCCCATGATCTCGGTGATCAGTCTCTTCTCTTCGATGTCACCCATTTCATTTCTGTGTTCGATAAATATCTCTATGATCCTCTCAAAATTCGGTTGTTTTATGTCAACCACTTTACCGTTACCGATATATTTTCTGAGCAACATACAGAAATTAGGTGCTGTAAGCGGTGCGGTTTTATTCTCCTCCGTAAGATAGATAAGGGGGAGCGATGCATCAGCCGTTATCAGCAGCTTGCAATTCTTCTCTCCCTTGATTGTAAGGTAGAGCTCCTGATCATCTGTCTGCTGTATCTTGGATACTCTTCCTCCAAGGATTTTTTTCTGCAGTTCCTTCACTATGCTGTTAATCATTATTCCGTCAAATGCCATCTTGCACCACCTATTTTATTACTACCTAAACTTAACGCCATCTGCACAGGCAGACGGCGTTAACATCATTGTTAATATATTACAGTTCGTTATACATTCTCTCGTAGATCTTAGCCGAAGTATCCCAGCTGTAATTCTGCTCCATAGCATGTCTCTGAAGTTCAGCCCATGCATCCTTATCATCGAAGAATACCTTCTTCGAATAATTGATCGTATTCAGAAGATCAAATGCATCATAGTTTGCGAATGAGAAGCCTGTTCCGCTTCCATCATACTCATTATAAGGAACTACCGTATCCTTAAGACCGCCTGTCTCTCTTACGATCGGAAGTGAACCATAGCGGAGAGCCATAAGCTGTGTAAGACCACAAGGCTCAAATCTTGAAGGAACAAGTATAGCATCGCAGGATGCATAGATCCTATGTGAAAGATCATCACTGAAATAAATATTTGCCGAGATCTTAGCAGGATGTATTCCCTGATAATATCTGAACATATCCTCGTAACGTCTGTCACCTGTACCGAGTACAACGAGCTGTGTTCCGTCAGTCATGATATCATTCATGATTCTGTCGATAAGGTCGAGACCCTTCTGATCGGTAAGTCTTGAAACGAGACCGATCATATATGCATTCGGATCCTCAGGAAGTCCAAGCTCTCTCTGAAGAGCAAGCTTATTTGTAACCTTATCCGTCTTATAGTTATCAATATTATAATTCTTAAATATCTTCTTATCCGTATTCGGATCCCATACCTGATAATCGATACCGTTTACGATGCCCCAGAGAGACTGCCATCTTGCTCTGAGAAGTCCGTCAAGACCTTCACCATAGTAAGGTGTCTGAATCTCCTGTGCGTAGGTATTAGAAACTGTCGAAATCTTGTCTGCATAAACAAGACCACCCTTAAGCATACTTCCGTCCTTGTCTATCTCAAGCTTATCAGGTGTAAAGAGATAGCCCGGAAGTCCGGTGTATTCCATAAGTGTCTTGATATCCCATCTTCCCTGGAACTGAAGGTTATGAATAGTCATAACCGATTTCATGTTGCTGTAGAAAGGATTACTTGCAAAAAGTGTCTTAAGGTATACAGGAACCATACCCGACTGCCAGTCATGGCAGTGAACGATGTCCGGCTGGAAACCTACACTAGGAAGGATTGAAAGAGCAGCCTTGCTGAAATAGCAGAACTTCTCGATATCCCACTTTGTATCTCCGTAGATGTTAAAGCCGTTGAAATAATACTCATTATCGATGAAATATACCGGAACTCCTTCATACTCCAGATACATTACTCCGACATACTGCTGCTTCCAGCCGATGTCCATCTGGAAATGAGTGATATATTTCATCTTGCTCCTGTATTTTTCAGGGAGACACATATAATTCGGCATGATGATCCTGACATCATACTCTTTTCTATCGAACTTCTTAGGAAGCGTTCCAACAACGTCGGCCAGACCTCCTGTTTTGATAAAAGGAACACATTCAGAAGCAATATAAGCTATTCTTTTCATTTGCAACCCTCCAGGTTTTTTTATGGATTACCGGTCATATCCTCTGACATGATACGGTTTATTTCCCCAAACATTTCTGTTTTAAATACATTTCAACCAAACATATCTATTTTATCACAGACACGCCTTTTCTTCAACGAAAACTATAGAACTTCTCCGTATCTGCATTTGATGAATTTCTTGATCTCTTCGACGCATCCGCTGATGCCGAAGCGCTCCGTACTGAGGGAAATATCATAGTATCTGGCATTCTTCCAGTCGTGTCCGGTATAGTATTTGTAATAATCCGCTCTATGCCTGTCGCGACTGTTGATATAGGAGATCAGTTCCTTCTCAGGCATATCATGAACATAGGAAATTCTCCTTGCACGATACTCGATCGATGCATGGATAAATACACTTACGGTATCATCCCTGTCCTTAAGGATATAATTTGAACACCTTCCTACGATCACACATGATTCCTTATCGGCAAGTGCTCTGATGATCTCAGACTGGTACTCAAAAAGATCCTTCATGGAAAGGAAATCATCGCTTTCCTTCGGTAATTCCTCTCCCTCATGTCCTGCATACTGAACCTTTGCAACACTAAAAAGAGAGGTCCCCTTGATCCTGTCATCATGAGCGACATGATTATCTCTCATATTACTGCTATCGGAAACAAGCTGAAACATTTCACTGTCATAGCAATTGATCCCCAGTTCCTCGGCAAGTCTTTTCCCGACTTTAAGTCCGCCCGAACCGTGCTCTCTGGCAATAGTAATGATAACCTTCTTCTTCATAAGAACCCTCCCTTTTGACATATTTTCCCCAAGAATTCATCCTAGCCTATATTGTACCAAAATATAGCGGAACTAACAATTAAAATTTGATGATAAAAGCCTCTTCGCTGTTACGATTATTTCCGTAACAATGCTCATCGTGAAAAATTTTTCAATCCCATTAACTCTTTTATTCAGCAGCCACACTGATATCATATTCTTAATCTATCCACCATTCAGGAGTGATATCTCCAAGTTTAATGATTCGCCCCGTACTGTAATCAGCCATTATCTCGATATCATGATATCTACCCGGCATCATTTGAACCATAAGCTCTCTGCAGGCTCCGCAAGGAGCACCCTTACCACTCGGCGAGATACAGAGAACCTTGTCAATCTCATATTCACCATTTGTGATCATGTTAAATATAGCATTTCTTTCAGCACATATTCCAAGTGTCGAGCATGTATCGATACATACTCCTGTATATATTTTTCCTGACTTAGAAAGTACCGCAGCCGATACCTCTCCGCATGTAACATAATCAGAGATCACCTTTGCTCCTAGCACCTTTTCTGCCGCCTCATGCATTTCTATCCATATCTTATCCATTATCTTAGTCCTCCGTTTAAAACATAATTTTTACCATTTTCAGTTTTATTAAAATCCGCCACCAAATATCAGGTTTATTAATACCTAATTAACCCTCTGTTATCATTATGAAGGGGATTTGAATATAGGTCAACTCATATTTGATGTTATCGGATCATAATTAATATGCCGAGATATACAAAAAAGGACCTCATCAGAGATCCTTTCTCTCAAATTATTCATTTGCTTTATCGTATTCCTCGATATACATCTGCGCAAATTCCGAATCGGATGGGCAGTCTATATACTCTCTTCCAATCAGCTGTCTTGTTTCTCCGCCCTTACCGGTAACAAGAATAACTGTCGGCTCCACAGTGTCAAATACAGCCTTTCTTATGCCGTCTCCTCTTGTCTCGAACATCTCATACGGACAATTGCCTGCCTTCTCGATGTACTCAGCAGTTTCCTTATGTATCTTATCCAGCGGCTCAACTCCCGGATCCTCCGGAACGAGATTAACCTTGTCGGAATTCATTCCTGCAAGCAGTCCCAGATCACGTCTTCTTACAACAGCCTTG
>DOVL01000245.1 GCA_003520105.1 Lachnospiraceae bacterium
GAGATAGTAGGACCTAAGGCTGCTTATATAGCCGGCGGTATGGGCGGAACATATATCAGAACAACAGGAGAAGAAGGAAGAGGCTGTCTCTTCATCAAGATGCCTGAAGGCTACGAGGGTGAAGTTAAGCTGGACTTCTCTGTTATGAAAAATCGATAGAATAATATCATGGTTCGCCCGGTCCCGGAACAGGCCGGTCGAAGCTGAAATAGGAATTATTGTTTAATATAGATCGGAGGTTTGTTGATGGAATTAAAATTTAAAGAGAAAGCTGCATACGGTCTCGGAGCCGTAGGAAAGGATATGGTATATATGCTTTCTGCAAGCTATGTACTGTATTATTTCCAGGATATACTTGGCGTAAGTGCCATAGCAATGGGCGTGATCCTGCTTATTGCACGTATTTTTGATGCTTTTAACGATCCTATCATGGGTATTATCGTTGCGAAGACCAAGACTAAGTGGGGTAAATTCAGACCATGGCTCCTTATCGGAACCATTACAAATGCAGTTATCCTCATACTTATGTTCTCGGCACCTCCTTCACTTGATGGCAAGGGACTCGTTGCTTATGCAGCGGCTACCTACATCCTCTGGGGAGTGACATATACAATGATGGATATTCCTTACTGGTCAATGATCCCGGCCTTCACCAAGGGCGGAAAGGAAAGAGAAGGCCTCTCAGCGCTTGCACGTTCCTGCGCAGGTGTAGGTTCTGCACTTATCACTATTATTACAGTTATGGCGGTTTCTGCTATCGGTACCGCTATGACAGGTAAGAGCAAGGATAATATCACAAAGGAGTTCACTTCGGAAGAGAGAAACTTTACGGCCTATGTTATACAGCTGGATGATGATAGTAATCCAACATCAAATGTGACTCCTTATCTAAATGACTTTATTGATCTTAAGGTTACTCTTAAGGGCACTGATAAGGTCTTTGAGGATAAGATCGTTTTCACAAGTGATAATTCAGACACAGAGTTTACTCTTAATGGCATAGAGCCTAAGACAAGTAAGGTTGAATACGCTGCTGACTCTGTCGATGCTGTTGATATCGCAGTTGTTTTCTATGTTGATAAGGATGCATATGATGAGATCATTAAAACAGGAATGATTACAGGAAAACTCTCAATGAGCTCAAATATTGAAGTCGAGAGAGTCGGTTTTAAGTATTTCTCTATGGTTGTCGGAGTACTGTTTGTTATATTTATAATCGTTACATGCGTGTGCATCAAGGAGAAGTCGTCAGTCGATATGGAGACTGCTTCGGTCGGCCAGATGTTCAAGGCACTTGTACAGAATGACCAGGCTATGACTATAGTTCTTACGATCGTTCTTGTAAATACAGCAACCTACATCACGTCGAACCTCCTTATCTATTTCTTTAAATACGATCTTGCCGGATCAAACTGGCAGGGTAATTATACACTTTTCAATACGTTTGCGGGTGGTATACAGATCATCGCTATGATGGCATTCTTCCCGCTCCTGAGAAAGGCCTTCAATACTCTTAAGATATTCTATATCTGCGTTTTCTCTGCCATCGGCGGATACATCATACTGCTCGCTATGGCACTTTCGGGAACGAAGAATGTATTTCCGTTCTTTGTACCGGGCTTCTTCATCATGGGAGCAGTAGGAATACTTAACGTTATCGTCACCATATTCCTCGCAAATACGGTTGATTATGGTGAATACAAGAACAAGAGAAGAGATGAGTCGGTTATCTTCTCTATGCAGACCTTCGTTGTTAAGCTTGCTTCAGGTATTGCAGCTCTTGTAGCTTCAATCTGCCTGACTGTATTTAATATCCAGGAAAACAGTGATTCTGAAATGACCTTCCAGAGCCTTCTGGATAAGGTGGAGGATCTGAAGAATAATGTTGTTGAGAAGATCGATTCAAGTGCTGTTACGGGACTCAGAATGGTTATGACAATGACTCCGATCTTCGTACTTATCGTTGCGCTGATCGTATTCAGAGCAAAGTATAAGCTTACGGATGAGAAGCTTGAGGAGATTTCTAACGAGATTCATCACGCATAAGTTTACTGATTTAAGGATGTCATTTTGGGACATAGTATGTGCTCATCCAGCTACAAATTGTTGATATTAATTGTGCAGTATTTGTACGTGCATGGAGTTATTTATACATGATTTATTTTAAGGATAGAATATATCATCTGTTAACAGATAAAACTTCATATATTTTCCTCATAAATGAAGCGGGACTTCCGGAGCATGTGTATTACGGAAAGAAGATTGGTGCGTCTGATGGATCGGTGAATATCGGTGCGATAAGAGAAAGAATAGGTTTTGCGCCGGGAAATACAACATCTTACAGTGGTGACCATCCAAAGCTTGCGCCTGAAGCTATGAGCAGTGAATACGCTGTGAACGGTCGCGGTGATGTCAGAGAAGCGGCTGTTACTATAAAGCATAGTAACGGAAGCGTGACGTCGGATTTTACATATGTTACGAGTGAGGTGTTTGAGGGACTGGGTGATGCGATTAATGATTCGCCGCTGCCGCATTCTTATGATGATTCGGGCAAATACGAACATCTCGTTGTGATTCTGAAGGATAAGACCTATGGCGAGACCTTGGAACTGCATTATTTCGTATATCCTGAAGAGGATGTGATCACAAGAAGTGTAAGAGTGGTTAATACTGCTGACAGTTCTATTACAGTAGAGAGGCTTCTGTCTAACTGCATAGAGCTTCCGACGACTGCACTTAAGGTGACAGGATTTCGAGGCTCATGGGCGCATGAGATGAATCGCTGTGACAATCTGCTCACCGGTGGAAAGATTGTATTTGAATCAAAACAGGGCAGCAGCGGAAGCAGGTGTAATCCTTTCGTAATGGCATCAGCCGTAAATACATCAGAGAATTACGGTGAGGTTTACGGCTTTAATCTGGTATACAGCGGTGATCATTACAGCG
Organism: Lachnospiraceae bacterium; assembly: GCA_003520105.1. Taxonomy (GTDB): domain Bacteria; phylum Bacillota; class Clostridia; order Lachnospirales; family Lachnospiraceae; genus Eubacterium_Q. The sequence goes on from DOVL01000245.1 coordinate 2,947, forward strand.
CATTTGAGACAAGCGATTACAGCAAGACCAGGTTTGTGAGCGGTATCAATCCGGAGCATTTTTCATTCGTGATAAAGCCGGGAGAGACGATGCTTTCTCCTGAAGCTGTTATGAGTTTTTCGACAGATGGTTATAACGGCCTCAGCCAAAATATGCATCACTTCGTCAAGAAGCATATCGTGAGAGGCGTATGGAGAGATAAGGAGAGACCGATTCTTCTAAACAGCTGGGAAGCTGCGTATTTTGATATAAATGAGTCAAAGCTCATGAAGCTTGCCAAGGTCGGAAGAGACTGCGGCATCGAGCTTTTTGTTATGGATGACGGCTGGTTTGGCGAGAGAAATGATGACAAACATTCTCTCGGAGACTGGACTGAGAATAAAAAGAAACTTCCGCACGGTGTTGCGGGACTTGCTGAGAAAATAAATAAGCTTGGCATGAAATTCGGAATCTGGGTTGAACCTGAGATGGTGAATGTTGATTCCGAGTTATACAGAAAACATCCGGAATATACCATGGAGGTTCCGGGGAAGCCTCATTCAGAGGGCAGAAACCAGAGAGTACTTGATCTGGCAAACCCAGAGGTTGTTGATTATTTCGAGAGTGAGATGAAGAGAGTTTTCTCTGCAGGAAGAACGTCGGATTCAGATAAATCTGCGGCTTCCGGACAGAATAATTCGCAGAGAAACGGCAGTAAAACAGGTATAATCGAATATGTCAAATGGGACATGAACCGCATCTTCTCGGAGGTGTTCTCTCAGAGCCTTCCGGCTGACAGGCAGGGTGAGGTTTCTCACAGATATATGCTCGGCCTGTATACACTTCTTGGAAGGCTGATGAAGGACTTTCCGGATATTTTATTTGAGGGCTGTGCATCGGGCGGGAATCGTTTTGATCTCGGAATGTTATGTTTCTTCCCTCAGATCTGGGCGAGTGACAATACTGATGCAATGTGCAGGCTGGATATCGAGAAGGGATACAGTTACGGCTATCCGATGAATACAATATCTTCACATGTTTCAGGTGTTCCAAATCACCAGACGCTGCGTGTTACACCGATTGATACACGTTTTAATGTTGCCGCGCTTGGCGTTCTGGGTTATGAGTCAAATCTCTGCGATTTCAGCAAGGATGATATTAACAGTATCAAGGAGCAGGTTGAAACTTATAAGAAATGGCGTAAAACTCTACAGCTCGGTGATTTCTACAGAGCTGAAGCAGAAGCGCTTCAGCAGGGAGCTGTTATGTCCGGACTGACAGGTATTTATACCGGCAGCGGTAATGAGAATATACAGAGCTTCACTGTTGTATCGCAGGACAAGAAGGAAGCTATTGGTGTTCTGGTAAGAAGATTTGCGATCCCTAATTCCGCGAGTCTCAGGTTTAAGGCGAGCGGTCTTGATGAAGAAGGAAAATACCATTTTTATAACATCAAGAAGGATCATAACATCAAGGAATTCGGTGATCTAATAAATACAGCTACACCTATTCATGTTAAACAGGATGGATTTATTCACAATACTATATCGAAGTTTATGCATCTTTCGGGTGAGGTAGAAGACGCCTTGTTCTCCGGAAGTGAGCTGATGTATGTTGGTGCAGCGCTTACACCTTCTTATGCCGGAACCGGTTACGAAGATGGTACGAGATTGTTTAGTGACTATGCTTCGAGGATGTATTTTATCGAGAGAATCTAATGGATCGCATGAGTAATAACTGATGCATATGTAGAATAATATAGCTGGTTTAGATTGGCGTACGGAATTATTATTTGGAGGCTATACCGGTATTATGCAGTATAAGAATTATATTTTTGATTTATATGGAACTCTGGCTGATATTGAGACTGATGAGCAGGAGATCAAGCTTTGGAAGAAGATAGCGAAGCTTTACGGCTGCTATGGGGCTTATTATAAGCCGAAGAAGCTGAGGAAGATATTCTTCGAAATGGATAGGGAGGAGAGAAAACTTCTTAAAGATAAGATCGGATGTGAGCATCCCGAGATCAAGCTTGAGAAAGTATTCTTACGGCTGCTTAAGGAGTATCCTGATGCAAGGATTCCGGAGAACGAGGCAGTCTGGGCAGAGTTTATGGCAAATGCCTTCAGAGCACTTTCTCGTAAATATATAGAGCTTTTCCAAAATACTCTTGAGACACTCGACGCGCTTCGTAAGAAAGGCTGCAAAGTATATATGCTTTCCAATGCACAGGCTATATTTACCAGACCGGAAATAAAGCTTCTTGAACTTGATAAGCATATGGACAGAATATATATTTCCTCTGATTATGGCGTGATGAAGCCGGACCCAATGTTTATGCAGTGCCTGATAGAGACTGAGAAGATTGATATCAAAGAATCCGTGATGATTGGAAATGAAGTGAGATCGGATATTAAGGTGGCTGATTCATGCGGCATGGATGCGATACTGCTGAATACCGGAAGATATAGTAAGAATGAGATCAAAAAGGATGCTGAGGCTAATGGTATCAAGAGAGATTTCGACGTGATTTCGAAGATTGAAGATTTGCTGAAATAATGGAAACTCGGATTGACCTTATTGAATGCTAATAATTAATTTATGATGAATTGATAGATATGAAGATAGATATATGCTGCGTCGGAAAGGTGAAGGAGTCATCTTTCCGCGAGATGATAAATGAATATACCAAGAGACTTTCCAGGTACGCAAATCTCAGCATAATTGAGGTGGCGGACGAGAAAACACCGGACAATACTTCGGAAGTGGTCGAGGAAGGAATTAAGAAGAAGGAGGGTGAACGACTTCTCTCGGCTATTAAGGATAATGCTTTTGTAATCGCACTTGCTATTGAGGGAAAGAATCTTTCAAGCACAGAGCTTGCTGAAAAAATCGATTCTCTGGGTATCGGAGGCGTTAGTCATATTCAGTTTGTGATCGGGGGATCACTCGGACTGTCGCCGGATGTTCTCGGAAGAGCTGATATGAAGCTTTCTTTTGGGCGTATGACTTTTCCTCATCAGCTGATGAGAGTCATACTGCTGGAGCAGATTTACAGGAGCTACCGTATAATAAATAATGAACCGTATCATAAATAGATGTGCATGAACTGAAACGTGTATGTGACAGTATATTGGTAAGGTTGTGGAATGATACTTTAAAAATGGCTTTACTTAAATACTTATAGTGGTATCACAATATTAGAAGGAAAACTCTTAAGAAGCATACTCAAAAAATGGTCCTGCTCAGTAATGGGCAGGACTTTTTACTTAAGAAGGGATGCATAGTGGCAT
>DOVL01000205.1 GCA_003520105.1 Lachnospiraceae bacterium
TCGCAGAATGATTTTTTATTCCACGTCTTTTTAATTCATTTTCTAAACATATTTGTTTAGCATTTGTTTTGGTTTACACATATTCCATATCGTTTCAAAGATTTCTAGTACCATTTTAGTACCGGTGGGTGAAAATCTTCATTGTATGTAGTTCGAGTGGTTTGGAAGTTTATATACTATTTTGCCCATTCATATGTAAAAAACAGGTCATCATCTAGTAATTCCTTTATAAAAATAGTAATACTCATCACTTTTTCTGTTTCAAGATTATCTTCCATCCAGTATCCTTCCTCAGATCCATAATCTTCTTCCTCTTCATTATAAGCTAATGTAGGATCAATAGATAACGCTTCTTCTATAGGCATACCAATATATATACCATTTTTTAATTTCCCTGTATATCCTTCATCAAATTCAATCTTAAACATTTTATTATATGCAAAGTATATACTAATAATCTTCTGAACTCTTATGATAGTCCATGGAACTTCGGGTGTACATCCCTTATTAGGTAATACATCTACTTGATATTGTATTTTATTATCCTTTAAAAATCTCTTCACATCATCATAAAGCATGTCAAAAGATAAAAATGAATTTCCACTATATGGAACAATACTTGACTCAAATATCTTCATTTAGCGATAATTTTTTTATCGCTACCGAAAAAAAATGAAAATAATGTGGGTATCTATAGGATTTTAATTGCGTCAAGTATGGTTTTTTCTAATGCTTCACGGCCATACTTGTCGACTTCGGATTTATTCTTTTCACCGTGGGTGAGGCAGCCGGCGCCGCCGATGCAGCCACCGATGCAGGCCATACCTTCGATGAAGTTTGCGTCGAGTACATTCTTGCTCTTTTTCAGGAGTGCTATACGGCATTCCTCAATTCCGTCACAGGACACAGGCTTCAGATCAAAGTCGATGTTCTGTTCCTTGAGACCTTCCGCCACAGCATCCGACAGACCGCCGCTGCGTGCGAAGATTCTTCCGAAATATGAAGCGTTGTCGAGCACGTCCTCGTCAAGCTCCGTTATATCTATATCCTTGCTGTCGAAGAGCGCCTGCAGCTCCTCGAAGGTTATTACTGAATCCACATACGGCTTCACCTCGTCCTTCATCGCCTCCGCCTTCTTCGCGGTGCACGGTCCGATGAATACGACCTTTGCCTTCTCGTCGGTGGACTTGATGTACTTCGCCAGTGCTACCATCGGCGACACATTGTGTGACACCAGAGGAAGCAGATCCGGAAATGAGGACTTTATATACTGTACAAATGCCGGGCAGCATGAGCTTGTCAAGAATCCCTTTTCCGCCAGTTCCTTTGACTCGGACTCAGCCACCATATCGGCTCCGAGTGCCGTCTCAATCACTGTATGGAATCCCAGCTTCTTGAGCCCCGTTATCACCTGACCCAGCTTCGCATAAGCAAACTGACTGGAAATGGACGGCGCAACGATAGCGTATACTTTATATTCACTGTTATCCCTACTCTTCTTTATCATATCGATAACATTTAAAATGAATGACTTATCCGTGATTGCGCCGAACGGGCACTGGTATACGCACGCTCCGCACTGGATACATTTGCTGTTATCGATGGCCGCCGCATTATCCTCATTTATGGAGATTGCCTTAACCTTGCAGGCAACCTGACACGGACGCTTTCTGTTGATGATTGCAGAATAAGGGCAGACCTTAGCACACTGGCCGCACTCGACACATTTCGACTTGTCGATATGCGCCACGTGATTATGGTCGAAGGATATGGCCCCGCGCTTACAAACATCCTCGCATCTATGTGCCAGGCACCCACGACAGGAATCGGTTACCGAATATCCTGCAGCCGGGCACTCATCACATGCAATATCGATGACCTCGATAACGTTCGGATTATCTGTGTCACCGCCCATTGCTATCTTGATACGTTCCCCGACAATCGCACGCTCCTTATAAACACAGCAGCGAGTCGTCGGAGTTTTTCCGGGAACGATTACATGAGGAATGTCCAAAATATTCTCAAGAAGCGAATCATTCCACGCCTGTCGCGCCACCTCTCTCAAAACCTTATATTTCAGGTGCTGTACCTTTGTATCAAACTTTCTGACTACCATTTTGGGGACTCCTCATACCATCTATCAAAATCAATGCAAAACATCTATATCAAACTCAAATTGATTTTCTCTATCACAACATCGACAATACAAATCATGATGTAAAATGTACCGCCAATCACAATAAACATACCATCACAACTTACATACCATCAGAAATAACTCACCTTGATTTTCTTTCCCATCTGCCTCAGGCATTCGGAAAGCTCCTCCACCAGGTTCATCTTGATGTTATATGTTATCGGCAGATCAGGATTCTGATGCGCCGGATTTACGGCCCTGCCTACATAGAAATTAATATCGGTAGCTTCATCGAAAAGAAGCCTGCAAATAAGCGAAGCCCCGTCGCGTTCGAAGCTCCATTTCTCATAGAGCTCGTTGTCGCCCAGAGCGTCCTTCGCATACTCAATAACCTTGTTGATCGTAATTACACCTTCCGTCACAAGGTCGACGCCCTCAATCTCCGCAACCGGAGGCACATCTCCTCTCTCAAAATCCAGGCTCACCTTCACCGGCTTCCCCAGATACTTCGCAGCGATGGACGATGTTGTTCCACCGCATATAATGTGCTTGCCCTCCTTCGAGAAGAACAGCGACATCATTCTGTCTCCGTCATCGCGGTTGCGCGGCGGTCCAAACAAAATGTTCATCGGCTCACGCTTTCTCACCTTCACGACACATGCTGTCGCATCGTCGCCGGGATGATATCCGTACTCTTTGTCACACTGATCCACAAGCATGGTGGCCAGCGTCTTTGCAGTGTAGCCGACAGCAACAAGCTGCTGCATAAACTGCGCAATATCCTCGACGTTCCAGCCGAAGTTAAATGCGAGTCCTATTCCCGCATGCGGACATCCGTCGCTCATAGCAACCATGCAGTCATCCTCCTGAAGGCTGATGACCGACCTCAAAATCTTCTTGTTATCTATAGTGAGCTCCGTTTTCGGATACTCATAAATCTCATTGTTGCGCAGGAAAATAACCCGCGGATTGTCGTACTGAATAATCTCAACTGTGGAATTCTCGATAATGTGTATGATGGTAAATGTGGAATACGCCACACCTCTCACGGCGCAGATAGGCAGCGTTGCAGCAATGGTGGACACACAGTCCTCAAGCCTCATTCCCTCTGCCATCATCGTCGAAATGATCTTCGATGTAAGCGTAGATAAAATGCTTGCCTTAACACCACTTCCCAGGCCGTCCGCAAGCACAATGACCTGCGAGTTCTCGCCCTGATTCACGATCTCAACATGATCGCCGCACAGCAGCTCACCTTCATGATTTATACTTTTCCAACCTATGTCTGCACACAGATTATTCATTATCAAAAAACTCCCTAAATTTTAAAATATAGCCGACGGACAATTCATTAATTACTTAATTACTTAATTGAATAATCAATATATCCATATATCATTATTGTTCAACTTCTTCTATCCGCCGGCTATAGACTACCCATTACTCGTTACTGATTGACTCTTTCAACTTCGTCAGCGCGATTTTCGTCTCTGCTGCCGTTTCGCCAAGCAGCGACGCGATTTCCTGAACAATTCTCATCTGCTTATCAACCACCTTGTCCGCAATCTCAACGGTCTGGCGGCTTATCTCTTCATTTTTCTCACGCTGCGTCTCTTCCTCAGTTACATCACGGAAAATTCCCAGGATTAGATGATATTCCTTATCATAAACAATAGTCTTATCTACATACTTGCCGTACTCGGCCAGGTACTCACGCTTGTCGCGGATGGTACCGCCGTAGGTAAGCACTCTGTTGAAATCTGCTGGATCCAGCACACGTACAACCTGATCACCTAAAATGTCACTTGCATCCCTAAGATTCAAAATCTTAAGAGCCGCATAGTTCACCTGCTGAACCTCCAGCTTCTCATTGAGAACGATAAGACCGTTCGGTGTATTTCTTGCGATGGTATCTGAGAAATTTTCCGCACGTTCTTTCAGGTACGGGAGGCACATAGATATCTCAGCTTTACCCTGCAGTATAGCAATTGCCTTCTCCCGACATGTATTGTATCCGCATGAACCGCAATTCAGTTCATCGTCCGGTCTTATCTTGCCCATCTGACGGAGAGTCTCTTTGATCTCCGTCTCACTCGGAGTCTCGACCTTTCGCTCGATCATTTCAAAATGCTTCTCGAGAGCGCGTGGTTCAGGCTGATCAACTTCGAAGTCCTTCTTTCCTGCATAGGACGAAACAGCGATAAAGTCCTTAACAGGTGAGCGATGGAACTTCTCCATGACAGGTCCGCCTACACAACTACCCGAGCAGGCAGACATTTCAATAAAGCATTTATGCAGATTTCCCGACTCAATATCCTTAAGTGCCGCGATACAGTTCTCAGTTCCGTCGATTGCCATGTAACTGTAGTCGGGATTTGACTTCTCCATAGTCTTCAATATTCCTCCCGTTGTCGGGAAGAACCTTGCGCGGCCTTTACCGTCGGACTCGACGCCATCTTCTATTGCAATCTTCTCTTCCTTCAGCCATGCCGTCAGTTCATCAAATGTGAGCACCGCATCAACTATTCCTTCATAATGCTGTGCCTCATCCTTCTTTGCAACACATGGTCCGATGAAGACTGTCTTCGCATTAGGGATACGTTTCTTGATATCCGTGCAATGTGCCTGCATCGGCGAAAGTACATCCGCCAAGAGCGGCAGCAACGCCGGGAACTTTTTCTGGATCAGCAGGTTCACCGAATGGCAGCTTGAAGAAATGATGATATCTCTCGTTCCCTCATTTACCATGCGGTCGTACTCGCGCTTCACCATTGTGGCGCCCAGGGCCGTCTCCTCAACATCATAAAATCCAAGCTTCTTCAATGCCTTACGCATCGCCTCGATACCGACGCCCTCATAATTTGCTACAAATGAAGGTGCAAGACTTGCGACAACAGGCGCACCGCTCTGCAGCAGCACCTTTGCCTTCTCGGTCTCCTCAACGATTTCCTTTGCGCCTTGCGGACAAACAACAAAGCATTGGCCGCACATTATACACTCATTTCCTATAATGTACGCCTGATTGCCCGAGAATCGGATGGACTTCACCGGACAATTGCGGATACATTTATAACAATTTTTGCAGTTGGATTTTTTAAGAGTGAGACATTCCATTAAACTTCGCCCTTTCCTCCTCTAAGGCCTTCATGACCTTGTCATTAAAGAATTCATCGAATCTTTCCGGTATTATGCCGCAGTGCACTTCGTCGTTCACCGTGATCGTCACGCCTATGCGGTTGCACTGACCGGTGCAGAAGCAGCCGGCCAATGTTATCTCATTATCAAGTTCGTGCTCCTTGATAGCCTGCTGAAACAGCTCAACTATCTTCTCAGATCCTTTCAAATGGCAGGATGAGCCAACACAAATCTGAACTATCATATTACTTCACCTTCGGCAGAACCGAAGCTTCGAAAAACTCCTTTACATTTTCAGGTGTTACTGAGAAGAACTCCTCGTCCACCTGTACGCAGACGCCCTGCTGACACTTGCCCATGCAAAATGTACCAGCCAGCTCTACTTTATCTCCAAGCTGATTTTCTCTTATCAAATACTGCAGCTGTTCTACAACCTGTCTCGATCCTTTAATGTGGCAGGAAGAACCGATACATACTGTAATCTTCATTTCTAAATCTCCTCGCGTACTAATTCTTCGTGTTTCATCGCGTCAGTAAGTCAAAATGCGTTTTCCACAATCGAGATTACATTTCCCACAAGTGAGATCACATTTTGACTTTTGACACTTACATCATTTTACTCGTAGTCCACAACATTAACCCATGAAAGTAGGAACTCTCTCTCCTTCTCGTTGCCCTTAACAGACTGAGAAGCTGCAACGATCGGCATCCATTTCTGAACGTACTGCTTTGCTGTGTTGCTCTTCTTGCAGAAGAGGTCGAGGTACTTCTTGGCTCCTTCGATATCACCGTTCAGCCAGAAAAGCAGGTATGTACGAGCAACGTCTGCGGATGCATTTCCCTGTGTAGCATGAGACCAGTCGAGGATGTACGGAGTACCGTCTTCAGCAATGATGATGTTTGACGGATTGAAATCTCCGTGGCATACCTTGTTATGCTTAGGCATGCCTTCAAGACGTGTGTGAAGATCGTAACGAGTTGTAGCATCAAGCTCTGTAGCGCTGATCTTTCTGTTCATCTTATCCTTAAGCTTGTTGAGCAGAGGACATGTCTTTGCATGAACTGTAAGCTGCAGATCAACAAACTGTTCAAGATACTCTTCCTTCTTATCCGGATTCTCTTCCATAAGCTGTGCCAGGGTCTTTCCCTTTATATATTCGAATACTATAGCCCATTTACCGTCGATCATAGTAACCTCGAGAACCTTAGGAATGCTGAGTCCTGTCTCCTCGATTCTGGCCTGATTAAGAGCCTCATTTAGAATATCGGCCTTTGAATAGTCTTCGTTAAAAACCTTGATACATCTTCCGCCGTCGCGGTAAATAGTCTTATCTTTTCTTACTGCTATTACTCTGTCCAGTTTCATACCTTCATCCTCCTTACGCTTTCTTAGTCTTACGGTAAGCATCTTTAACCTTGTCAGTTTTTGGAGCTTCAGCAATGTCGGCAGCTGTAGGCTTCTTTGTCTCCTCGAAATGCTTGCCGCCGTAGTATGCATTGAGATACATCTGCTTGATCTCAGACATTAACGGATAACGCGGATTTGCGCCTGTACACTGATCGTCGAAGGCCTGCTCAACCATGTCATCGAGACGGTCAAGGAAATCCTTCTCATCGATTCCGTAATCCTTAATAGTATCCTTGATACCAACCTTAGCCTTGAGGTCATTAACAGCCTTGATAAGATTCTCGAGCTTCTCCTCGTCAGTCTTACCGCCAAGGCCGAGTGCGTCAGCAACCTCAGCATATCTTGCGAGCGTATGAGGATGATCGTACTGTGAAAATGTACCCATCTTCGCAGGTGCTTCTGCAGCGTTGAAACGGAGTACCTCTTCGATCATAAGAGCATTTGCAACTCCGTGTGGCAGATGATGGAAAGCACCGAGCTTATGTGCCATTGAATGACATACTCCCAGGAAGGCATTGGCAAAGGCCATACCGGCCATAGTAGCGGCATTTGCCATCTTCTCGCGTGCTTCGATATCTGTCTGGCCGTACTTATAAGCTCGCGGCAGATACTTAAATATATTCTTGAGTGCCTGAATAGCAAGGCCATCGGTGTAGTCCGTTGCAAGCATTGCGGCATAGGCTTCAAGTGCGTGTGTTACGGCGTCGATACCGGATGCCGCAGTCAGTCCCTTAGGAGCAGACATGTGGAAATCCGTATCGATGATCGCCATGTTAGGAAGTAACTGATAATCAGCAAGCGGATATTTAACACCTGACTTCTCATCAGTAATAACTGCGAATGGAGTAACCTCCGAACCTGTACCTGCAGATGTCGGAATAGCGATGAAGTATGCCTTCTCGCCCATTTTAGGAAATGTGTAAATTCTCTTTCTGATATCAATGAATCTCATTGCCATATCCATGAAGTCAGCTTCCGGATGCTCATAGAGAACCCACATGATCTTACCTGCATCCATAGCAGAACCACCACCGAGTGCGATGATTGTATCAGGCTTAAATGCTCTCATCTGCTCTGCACCGCGGAGTGCACATTCAAGTGTAGGATCCGGAGCAACATCATAGAAGCAACTGTATTCGATGCCCATTTCCTCAAGCTTCTCGAATATCGGCTTAGCATAGCCGTTTGTATAAAGGAACTGGTCTGTAACGATGAAGGCACGCTTCTTATTCATTACATTTCTCAGCTCATCAAGTGCAACTGGGAGACATCCCTTCTTGATATATACCTTCTCAGGTGCTCTGAACCAAAGCATGTTCTCTCTCCTTTCGGCAACTGTCTTGATATTGATAAGGTGCTTAACTCCCACATTTTCCGAAACGGAGTTTCCGCCCCATGAGCCGCATCCCAGTGTAAGTGACGGAGCAAGTTTGAAGTTGTAAAGGTCTCCGATACCACCCTGTGATGAAGGAGTATTTACGAGGATACGGCAGGTCTTCATACGTGATGTGAACTCTGCAAGCTTATCCTGTTCTGTAACTTCGTTGAGATATACAGATGATGTATGACCATAACCGCCGTCAGCGATAAGGTGCTCTGCCTTGTCAAGAGCATCAGCGAAGCTCTCTGCCTTGTACATAGCAAGTACAGGACTCAGCTTCTCGTGAGCGAACTCCTCAGAAAGATCAACGCTTTCAACCTCACCGATGAGGATCTTTGTTCCTTCAGGAACTGTAACTCCTGAAAGCTCTGCAATCTTAGCTGCAGACTGGCCAACGATCTTTGCGTTGAGCGCTCCATTTATGATAATAGTCTTACGAACCTTTTCTGTCTCAGCCGGGTTAAGGAAATAACAACCGCGTGCCGCAAATTCCTCTTTGACTGCATCGTATATAGATTTAAGAACTATAACTGACTGCTCAGATGCACAGATCATACCGTTATCAAATGTCTTGGAGTGAATGATGGAATTTACTGCAAGAAGGATATCTGCGGTATCATCTATGATCGCCGGTGTGTTGCCTGCGCCTACGCCTAAGGCAGGCTTTCCACTGGAGTATGCAGCCTTTACCATTCCCGGACCGCCTGTGGCGAGGATGATGTCAGCTTCTTTCATTACAAAATTGGTCATTTCCAGGCTAGGTACGTCGATCCAGTCAATGATTCCTTCCGGTGCACCTGCAGCAACCGCAGCCTCAAGGACAAGCTTGGCTGCTGCAATCGTGCTGTTCTTAGCACGCGGGTGTGGGCTGATTATAATGGCATTACGGGTTTTAAGAGCTATCAGGCATTTGAAGATAGCCGTAGAGGTTGGATTTGTCGTTGGGATGACCGCTGCGATAACACCGATAGGCTCAGCGATCTTTTTCATACCGTATGCCTTATCTTCTTCTATAACTCCACAGGTCTTGGTATTCTTGTAAGCATTATAAATGTACTCTGACGCATAGTTGTTCTTGATTACTTTGTCTTCAACAACTCCCATGCCTGTCTCTTCTACTGCCATCTTAGCGAGAGGGATACGTGCTTTGTTAGCAGCGGAAGCGGCAGCCAAGAATATCTTATCTACCTGTTCCTGTGTGTAAGTTGCAAAAAGCTTCTGTGCTTTTCTTACACGCGCAATTGCTTCTTCGAGCTTTTCAACGCTGTCGACAATTTCATACTCCTTTACGTCCATTTTTCTCCTCCTGATCCTGATTCTTTAATTGGTTATTTAAATGTGCTAACGACAATGCCAGATTTTCATTCTGAAGCATTATTCCTTTGGGAACCTCCAGTTTACATGGAGCGAAATTCCATATAGCGGCTATTCCCGCCTGCACCATCAGGTCGCATACGACCTGGGCTGAGCCTTCACCTACGGTGATGATCCCGAGCCTTATTGAATGAGCTTTGCAGTAAGCTTCGAAACGGTTCATCGGAAGTATTTCCGTTTTACCGTTCAGGCTGATCACCTGTTCATTGCAGTCAAATGCGGCCGAAATCATAACTCCGTATTTGCGAAACTCGTCATACTCCAGCAGCGCTCTTCCGAGCCTTCCGGCTCCAACCAGCACAGCTTCTGTAAGACTTTTAATGCCTAAGGCTTCCTCAAGTTTTTCGATAAGTTCCTGCGTCACATAGCCGAGCTTAGGTTTTCCCGCCCCGCTTACGGCAGCAAGATCTTTTCTCACCTGTACTTCCCCAAGACTGAGCTTCTTCGATATCGTCGTTGCCGATATATTGGAATACTCATCCGGAGGAAGTTCCCGCAGCATTCCGAGATAAATCGGAAGCCTGCCGAGGGTTGCCTTCGAAACAGATAATCTCTCCATACCCCTGCCTCCTTTCCTCATTTCGCTTTCATTGTAAATTCCGGAGGCGTGATTGTAAATTCTTAAAAATGATAATCGGTATTATCAATATCGATAACCCCTTTATCGAGTAGGGAAAATGGAGTGTTGAACGCAAAAAAATCCGGCCTCCATAAGAGACCGGATAAAAGAGACCGGATAAAAATTTGTCGATATGATCGGACATAATATTTAAATGTACTTTCTTCTCGATTCACACAGCTCCGTTATGAACTGCTGATCCAGCTTCGTAAGCTTGTAGCCATCCTTATAAATCAGGACGTCCTTGTAAATCTTCTTGTTGTCTGCGCACTTCCTAAGGACAAGATTGTAACGTTCAAGCAGCTTCTTCGGTACCGGTGAAACCCACATAAAGGTTTCAGGATTCATAGACAGAAGATCGAACTGACTTGCTCTCTCGAAGATGAATATCCTTCGAGCGATATTATCAGGAATCTCCTCCTTCACAACCTTGGAAATCGGCATCGATGGAACGTATGGATCCGCATGAGCGATCTCAATATAATCCGTAAGATCCTCGAATGTAATCTCCTCTTTCTTTGCAAGCGGATTCTCTGCACTCATGATGAGTGAATACGTAAACTCCGTAACCAGCTCGTACTGGAAGCCCTTCTCCTCAAGCATGGTCTTGAAGTATTTATCATAATTCTCCGCATAACGGATAATACCCAGCTTATAATCATGATTCAGCATATTGTGGATCGTACGCTGGGAGTTTGTCTCCTTGTAGAAGACTTCAGTAGGCTCCTTTGTGAGTGACTTTGAGAACTCAGCAAATGCCTCAGATATATAACTTGCACGCGGAACAGATATGGAAAACTTCTGCTTCGGAGTTGCGGCAGACTTATAGAACTTCTCAAGATCATCAATCTGATTCAGAATCCCCTTCGCGAAGCTTATAAACTCTTCACCCTCCGGGGTCAGCTTCATACCGTTCTGAGTTCTCTCAAAAATCGTAATACCGAGGTCACTCTCCAGTTCCTTTATGGAACGGCTGATATTCGGCGCCGCGATCATAAGTGATTCCGAAGCCTTATTCAGCGAGCCGGCCTTCGCAACCTCCAGCGCATGCTTCATATGTAGTAAATTCATAGAGTTTCACCACCTTTATCACTATAGGTATGTTTATTCTACTATTTTGATTCGTCAGGTACAAGGAAAGATTAACAATAATCGATTGACATATTTCACAAAAATAATGTATCACTACTACAAGAGTAAGATTAAGAAACTTCCTATGTTTATAATTGAGGGTAGTTTGAGGGTAGTACTACCCCCATCTTTAC
>DOVL01000227.1 GCA_003520105.1 Lachnospiraceae bacterium
TTATACTTCTTTCCACTTCCGCAAGGACATGGATCATTTCTTCCAACCTTTGGTGGCTTGATTACAGTATGTGAAGATTTCTCAAGCTTAAACAGTTCGTTTCTCTTCTCAACAGAAAGAAGCTTGTCCCACTGTGGAAGTTCGTAAAGCCACTGAGCATTACAACCAACCATGTTCATGTAAAGCTTTTCCTTATCATAACCAAGGTTTACAACTGAATCCTCAGTTACATTATCGAGATTGTTGCTGAGAGTAAGGCTGTCGTCAATACCATCAAGGAAACCTGTCATAGTTTCGATATCTGTGTCGTATTTCTCAGCCAGCTCTTTTATTGTACCGCTAACTATCTCTTCAGGATGCTCGAGGAGTTCTTCGTAGATACTCTTTTCCTTGTTGAAATATTTAAGCCAGAATTCCTTTCCTTCCGGAGTTCTGTCATCAAGACCATAGGCATGGTCACGCCAATCCTTAAGTAAACTCATTATCATACTCTCCTATAAGTTTATTATTCATAGATTTGTGCACACAAATCATGATTATTATTTAATCATTACGGTTGAATATTATAACATCATGGCAAGGTAACTTCAAGAGTATTTTATTCGTACCTTAGGGCGTCGATTGGGTTGAGATTTGCTGCTTTGATCGATGGAATGAGTCCGAAGACTATTCCGATCAGCATTGAAAATACAACCGAAACTATAATCGCCGGGATACTGATTGCAACCGGTACGAGTGCAACCTTGCTGATGAAATATGCAAGTCCGATACCTGCGCCGACACCTATAATACCGCCGAGGCTGGTAAGAACTGCTGCCTCTGTCAGGAACTGTCCGAGTACGGCTCTCTTTCTTGCACCAAGAGCCTTCTTGAGACCAATCTCTCTGGTTCTCTCGGTAACGGATACAAGCATTATATTCATAACGCCTATACCACCAACCACAAGTGAAATACTTGCGATCCAGATAAGCTGCTGGTTAGTGGTATTACTGAGGTCCTGAAGAGCCTTGACCTTCTCCATGGTGTTTGCCTTCTTATATTTAACGGCATTCTCATCATTTCCGTTCTTCTTTTGAATAAAGCCATTGAGATAATCTTCAACGTTTTTACCGGCTTTGGACATCGTCTCTGTTGATTCCGCCTTAACAATAACCTGATACGGCTGATCATACTCTGAGAAAAGTGGCCATGTGGTGTCAGGAATGATTATTTTTCCTGCTACACCATCCTCGTGAAATGTATACCATTCCTCAATAGTATTTATAACCGGCTCGAATTTCTCATCCTGATCGACAACACCTACAACTACATATGGAACCTGTCTGATCTCCAGAGTTTTATCGATAGGATTCTCACCTTCAAAGAGGCTCTGTGCTGTTGTTCTGTCAATGATGCAAACATTTTTAAATCCGGTGAAATCCGACAACAGGAACTTTCTTCCTGCAGTTACAATATAACCGTAAATATCCAGATATGAATTATCAGCGCCGATAAATTTCACGCCTTCCATGGTCGTTTCTTTGTAATATACAGCATCATAAACGCTTGCCTCATGGTAGATCGCAACATCCTTTACCTTATCAAGCTCTTTCATTTCATTCAGCATATCACCATTAATGATCGGAATACCCTCAAGGCTCACTCCATCAGACAGAGATATATCTATTCCATTCATATTCAGTTTAACATCAATAAGGTTATTTCCTGAACCAACAAGATTCTCCTTGATCTGCTCATTGGTTCCTTTAATGGTGGAAACTATCGCGATAATTGCCGCAATACCTATTATGATACCAAGCATTGTCAGGAAGGAACGAAGCTTATGTCCAAATATGCCCTGAAATGAAAGTCTTATATTTTCAAACATATCTATTCCTCCTAGTATTCAATCATATCATCATAGCCTTCTGAATTGATGCACTTCTTACCCTCTTCGACATCCTTGCCGTAAGGGAAAGTAATATAGTCATCCATGGTAAGCCCACTCTTGATCTCAACTGCATAGCCATATATGATCTTACCTGTCTTGACATATCTCTTCTTCAGACGTCCGTTTTCATTACATAAAACGTAGCTATTACCATTTTCCTCACGAACATAAGGAAGCGGCAGATAAATCTTTTCATTCATTCTGTTATATGGATCATAGCTGTTATTTTCACCCATAGTGACCTGAACCCAGTAGCCGGGTGCCAGATCATCACACGGTTCATCGATAACTATGGTTACCGGATATCTGGAAGCTGTTGCGCCACCATAATAATAGCCATAATCCTCAGTTGGGGTCTTCTCGATCAAAGCGACCTTACCTGTATAGCTTCCGCCCGATTCATATGAATAGATACTTACCGGATCACCGATATTTATCTTATCAAGCTTCCACTCACTTACACTGACAACCGTCTGATAACCGGAATTCGGAGAAACCACTATTACCGGCTGACCCATTGAAATTGTCTCCTCTGAGAAATCCACACTCTGCACAACACCATTAATAGTAGCATAAACACTGCCTTCAGAAAGTTTCTTCTCCTCCTTCTGAATACTGATCTCATATATTTCGAGATTGTTTTTCATCTTCTTTATGGATTCCTTCTTGCTGAGGATCATTTCTTTGAGAACAGCTCTTGTATATACCGGCTCATCATTTTCATTAGGATCAAACTGATTATTCGGGTTATTTGGATCCATCGGATCATCCGTATTTTCCGAATCACCATCCTGCTGGATAGGTCCGAAGCTTCCGTCAGGATACATTACCCAATCAGGATGCTCTCTGAAAACATCTTCAGGATTCTGTTTACCGCTATTATCATCGGTACCGTTACCATTATTACCGTTATTATTACTGTTGTTATTACCGTTATTATTATCGGAGTTATTTCCCGGATTATTATCGGTATTGTCACCCTTATTATCACGGCCCGCATCCGTAGGCGTACCTGATTCTTCAGTTGGTTTTTCAGTCGTGTTCTCAGTCGTATTTTCTGTTGTATTTTCAGTAGTCAGCTGAGTTGTTTCTTCTGTTGTGACTTCAGTCGTGGTTTCTGTAGTCATATCCTCGAGCGGAGTCATCTTTTCCAGCTTCTCAAGCTCTTTCTCAGCCATAAGAATATCTGTCCTGTATACCTCCAGCTGAGTTTTCATCTTATCGATAACAAGCTGCTGTTTGGTCATATCATACGAAAGAAGCTTATCTCCGACATTAACCTTCTGGCCGGGCTCAACGTTAACTTCAGCTACGATACTGTTAATACTGACATATACCTTCTGTTCACCGGTTTCAGTAATGTTTCCGTCAAGGACATCACCATACTCATAATAACCCGTATTAAGATAAGCAACATTTGTACATTTGACCGGATTTGAATTCTTTCTGTGGTCCTTATATATTTTAACTCCGACAATTGTTCCGGCTACTATCACGGCCAGAACTATAAGAGTGATGATCAATTTTTTCATTCCACATCACCCTCTTTCTCTTCAGCATCTTCATCCTTAATAGACTGAATACGATCTATTAAAGCATCTCCGTCAACTCCGGAATCATTCGAAACATCTTCATCTTTAATAGTTTCAAGGCGATCTATCATAACATCGCCATCAACCTCGTAACCGGACGATGCATCATCAGTTTGAATCTTTTTGAGACGATCGGTAATGATCTCTTCTAAATCCTCTTCAGGTTCATCATCAGTATAGCCCGCAGAAGCTACAGATTCTTTTAACTCATTTTCATAAACAGCCGTGCGTTTATTCTCATTCATTTCATCGCTTGTTACACGACCGTCAAATATAGTTATGATACGATCTGCGTATTCAGCGATCTCTTTGGCATGAGTGATCATGATGATAGTCACACCTTCACTATGAAGCTTCTCAAAAAGCCCCATTACCTGAAATCCGGACTTGGAATCAAGCGCACCTGTAGGCTCATCGGCAAGAAGTATTTTAGGTGAATTG
>DOVL01000107.1 GCA_003520105.1 Lachnospiraceae bacterium
CTGGTCTTGCCGATATCATGAAGAAGCGCGCAGGTCACAAGAAGATCCCTGTTCACACTCTCATAATTCTTAGAGATGTATTCACAGATCTTCGCAACGGAAAGTGAATGCTGAAGAAGTCCCCCGATAAAGCTGTGGTGAACCGACTTGGCTGCACTGTGCTTTCTGAAGGTCTTGATAAACTCACTATCCTCGGCAAAGAAGCTCTTAAGAAGTGCCTTGAGGTATTTATTATCAATACTCTCAACTATCGCAAGGAGCTCATCATACATCTTGTCACTGTCATTCTTGGTCACAGGCATGTAGTCGGCCACGTCGTATTCGCCCTCCTGTGCACGTCTGATCCTCTTAATGTTCAGCTGAAGCGAACCATTAAAAGAAGTCACCTGTCCGTCAACCTTGATGTAATCGTTAGTCTCAAAATGCTCTATACCGTTATTGAGATCCCAGACCTTTCCGTCAAGTATCCCTGTTTTATCCTGAAGAAATACCGAATAATAGCTCTTTCCTGCCTTGGTCTTCGCATCAACCTTATTCTTGCAGAAATACACTCCCGATATCTGCTCACCCTCTGTTATCTCTTCTATAAATCTCATAAATCCCGGTCCTTCCTGGTGTATTTTAGCTTTTTCATGTGTCAGCGACCTTACTCAGCCGTGACGCTTATATATTATAGCAAAATCTTCAGATAATGTCACCGATGATTTATCGTAAGATTTTTATAAATAATAATGTTAAAACGACGAATATATGTTATTATAGCTATGTATGTCATGCTGGCGAAGGAATCTGCCGATTCACAGGCTCAGTCATGATATCACCACCATATTTCATAATGGTTCGAATCAATAGAATACTAAAAGAAAAAACAGGCATAAATACATGAATAAACACAGTTTAAGAATACTTGAATTTGATAAGATACTTACGATGCTCACCGAATATGCGGCATCACCGATGGCGAAGAAACGCTGCGAGCGACTGACTCCTTACAGGGATATCGAGAAGATCAGAACCCTTCAGGAAGAAACGCGCGATGCTTCTCTCCGTCTCTCGAAATACGGCAATGTCTCCTTCTCAGGACTGACCGATGTCGGTGCATCCTTTAAGCTTCTGGAAATCGGTTCACCACTTTCCGCCTCAGAGCTTCTCGGCATAGCCTCTCTCCTCGAGACAGCTAAGAATGTCAAGGCATACGGCTATTCCAAGACCGATGAAGAGGATATTACGAAGGACTCACTCGTGAGGCTTTTCGACGAACTGATACCTCTCGAGGACGTTTCGTCAGAGATCAGAAAATGCATCATTTCCGCTGATGAGATCGCCGATGACGCATCGAGAAAGCTTAAAGAAATAAGAAAAAATATAGAAATATCATATAACCGTGTAAGGCAGAAGCTGGATAAGATCATCCACTCCGAGGCAAACAGAGATATGCTTCAGGATTCGATCATCACAACAAGGAACAGTCGTTACTGTATTCCTGTCAAGGCTTCCTACCGCGCAAAGTTCCCGGGAATGATCCACGATCAGTCCCAAACCGGTTCGACAGTCTTCATCGAGCCTCTCGAGATCGTCAATCTCAACAACGACATCAGAGAGCTTGAAAACGAAGAGCATCTGGAGATAGAAAGAATACTCATGGATCTTTCGGAGCGCTGCGGTCAGCATACCGAGGAACTCACAGAGGATCTGAAGCACCTGACTGATCTGGATTTTATATTTGCAAGAGCCAAATTCAGCAATTCGTATCATGGTTCGGAGCCGATCCTGAACGAGGAAGGACGTATAGACCTTAAGGGAGCCATCCACCCTCTTCTCGAAAGAAAAACCGCTGTTCCGATCGACCTGCAGCTGGGAGGAGATTTCTCTCTTCTTATTATCACCGGTCCAAATACAGGCGGTAAAACGGTTTCACTGAAAACCCTCGGATTACTTACGCTGATGGCTCAGGCAGGACTTCACATACCTGCAAGATACGGAACAGTCATCTCAGTTTATAATGATATTTTCGCTGATATCGGTGATGAGCAGAGCATCGAGCAGAATCTCTCGACCTTCTCATCTCATATGAGCAATATAGTATATATCGTCGGTCACGCCGACAACCGTTCACTCTGTCTCTTCGATGAGCCGGGTGGCGGAACCGATCCTGTTGAGGGTGCCGCGCTTGCAACCGCTATCCTCTCACATCTGAAGGATATCGGCGCAACAGTAATGGCCACAACGCACTACAGCGAGCTTAAGAGCTTCGCCATAGCTTCACCGGGAGTTGAAAATGCATCCTGTGAGTTCGATGTTGCAACACTCAGACCTACATTTAAGCTTCTCATGGGTGTACCGGGCAAATCCAACGCCTTCGCGATCTCGAAGAAGCTCGGACTTCCGGATGATATCATAGAAAGAGCCAGATCCGGCATCGACAGTTCGGCTGTTAATGTCGAAGAGCTGATTGCCGATCTTGACAGAGCAAAGCGTGAGGCTGAGCAGGACAAGGAAGAAATAGCCGCCAGCCGCCGCGAGATAGATGAATTAAAGAAGCGTATCAGTGATAAAGAAAAATCTGCCGGTGACGAAAAAAGGCGTATCCTCGAGAAAGCCCGCGAAGAGGCCAGAGAGATCATTGAAAACGCCAAGGAAGAAGCCGATCAGGCCATCCGTGATTACAACAAATGGCTGAAGAATCCATCCTCAGCTGATGCAAAGAAGATGGAGGAACGAAGAAGCAATCTCAGGAAGAAGGCCGAGTCCCTCGGAAACAGCCAGAAGGATAAGGCAGCTCCTCTTCAATCCGGCCAGAAGGCCAAGGATTTCCACATCGGAGATACGGTAAAGGTACTGAGTCTGAATACCGAAGGACATATCCTCGAGCTTCCTGACAGCAGCGGAACAGCTCTTGTCGGAATGGGTATACTCAGTTCAAGACTTCCGATCAGTGACCTTCTTATCGTCAGAGACGATAACAAATATAACCATGCAGGCCGAAGGGAAGCCGCTCAGCAGAGAGCAGGCACAGGCGGCTACAACAAAGCCTACACCTTCAAGCCTGAGCTCAACCTTCTCGGCAAGACGGTTGACGAAGCTATCGCCGAGCTGGACAAATTCCTCGATGACGCCATGCTCTCGCATGCCGAAACCGTCAGAGTTGTCCACGGCAAAGGAACCGGAGCCCTCCGTAAGGGCATCCACGACCACCTAAAGCACCTCTCCTACGTCAAAAAATTCCGCCTCGGCGAATTCGGAGAAGGAGATGCAGGTGTTACGATTGTTAGTCTATAATTGAATAAACATATGCCTCCGAGGGCGTATTCGACAGCTACAACCAGGTAGTAATATGCGAAGCATATTGCTATCATGAACGTAGTGAATGACACGAACCACGAAGTGGTTCACATGCATCACATGTGATGCATGCATAATTCTGTTTGCAGAATTATGGTGCACGAGGAGGTATATGTTTATTCTGAGTTGATTTTTTTGTAAGTCAGGAGAGAAAAATGAAGAAACAGCGTATTCTTATAGTAGACGATGATGAAAATATTGCAGAGCTGATCTCCCTCTATCTCATGAAGGAATGCTTCGAGACAGAGATCGCCAACGACGGCGAATCCGCTCTGATCAAGGTTAAAACCTTTATGCCGAACCTGATCCTCCTGGATCTCATGCTTCCGGGCATTGACGGCTACGAGGTATGCCAGCGTATCAGAAAGACCCAGAACACTCCTATCATCATGCTTTCCGCAAAGGGCGAGGTATTTGATAAGGTTCTCGGACTCAAGATGGGCGCCGATGATTATATTATGAAGCCTTTTGATTCAAACGAGCTTGTTGCAAGAGTAAATGCGGTTCTCCGCCGTGCTTCCGCAGCACCTTCCGAGGATGAGGTTGAGGATGAAAATGTCTCTGTAGGTAAGGTTAACTATGACAGAGATGGTGAGTTTGTTGAGTACGACAATCTGATCGTAAACATCTCTCATTATACAGTTACTCTTGAGGGACAGCACGTTGAGATGCCTCCTAAGGAGCTCGAGCTTCTCTACTTTATGGCAAGTCGCCCTAATCAGGTATTTACACGTGAGCAGCTCCTGAATCAGCTCTGGGGCTATGAGTTCATGGGCGATACCAGAACCGTCGATGTTCATGTAAAGCGTCTCCGTGAGAAGCTTTCTGACAAATATAACTGGACCATCGCCACTGTATGGCGTATCGGATACAAATTTGAGGTGAGATAAATGCAGCATTCCATATTCGATAGAATATACCTTACCTTCCTTATCTCGCTCATCGCTTCCTTCGGAATCCTCATCGCCTACACGACGATCGCTTCCAGAAGAGCCCTGACCACCGAGAAGGAGGAAACTCTGACCAACGAGGCTCAGCTTATCGCATCGCAGACTCTTAACTCTTATGTTACGGGTAGTTTTGATGCTGACGAGGTCTCTCAGCTGTTTAATTACTATGCCGAGATCCTCAATACGGATATATGGTTTGTCAATCGTAACGGTGCTATATTATCGCATTCCGACAGCGATCTGAGAGGCGATCTTCCGAAGAGTATCTTCGCGATAAACGGTGCTTATTCGATCAACACCAAGCACACAGAGAGTGGCGACTTCTATAAGGTTTTTAAGGATGACGTCATTTCAATAAATATTCCTCTGACCATCAAAACTATTGACGATGAAGGAAAACAGCTTGAGGACGCAGAATTTATCGGAGCCATCGTTATGCATGCTCCGGCAACTCAGATAAATACACTGCTGAAAAACATCTTCAGCATCATTTATCTCCCTTGCCTGATCATTATCATAATCGCATTTATCTTCATTCAGATCATTTCCAAGAAGGTCATGTCTCCTGTAAAGAAGCTTTCTGCGGTTGCGACAGAGTATTCGAAGGGTAATTTCAATACCAAGACTGAGATTAAGTCTCAGGATGAGATCGGTCAGCTCGCACTCTCCATGGAGTACATGGCTGACGAGCTTTCAAAGCTCGAGCAGTACAGACGTGATTTCATCTCAAATATCTCTCACGACTTCCGCTCGCCTCTGACCTCTATCAAGGGCTATGTCGAAGCGATCAAGGATGGTACGATCCCTGTTGAGAAGCAGGAACGTTATCTGGATATCATACTTAACGAGACTCAGCGTCTGACCAAGCTTACCACCGGTCTTCTCGATCTCAACAATCTCGAGCAGTACGGTCCTTATCTTAAGCTCAATGATTTCGACCTGATCGAGATAATCAAGCCGACGCTCAATACTTTCGAGATGAAATGTATCGAGAAAAATATAGCCATTTATCTGTACAACCACGTTGAAAATACACTGGTAACCGCTGATAAGACCAAGATCCAGCAGGTCATCTACAACCTCATTGATAACGCTATCAAGTTCACTCCTTCCGGAAAGAAGATAACCGTTACTCTTACAGAGAAGAAGGACAAGATCTTCGTATCCATCAAGGATGAAGGAATCGGAATGGATGATGAAACTCAGAAGAGGATCTTCGACAGATTCTACAAGGGTGACCAGTCCCGCGGACGTGATAAGCAGGGAACCGGTCTCGGTCTTGCGATCACCAAAGAGATCATCAAGGCGCACCACGAGAACATTGATGTTATAAGTACCGAGGGCGAGGGATCGACCTTCACCTTTACACTGACCAAGATGCATGTCAAGGGCACGACTGAGATGCTCACCGAAGATATGAAATAACGACTTTTATCTATTTATAATAAACACGCCCGGCATACGCACGTATACCGGGCTATTTTAATGCCATTTATAACTACTCAGACAAATCCTTCTTCATGTACTTTACATACCCCACGACGATTCCGGCGAGCATGAAGATCATGCCGGGGATGAGGTATTTCATTTCGATGCTGTGAGTACTTATGAGGTCTGAACCTTCGGTGTAGCCGAATGGTGTGATGTATTTGAGGGCGTTGGCGTCAGCAGTCATATTTGCGATTATGTTCATGAAATAGAACATAGCCGCAAGCCCGATGCCGATACCGACACCCGATCTTCTGATGAAGGCTGATATTCCGAAACATATACCGGCTATTTCAAACTGCAGAAGAAGCTGGGCGACGTGGATGATATAGATATCCTTGAGTGCATCCATCTCTCCTGTTATTGCAAGCGAACCAACTGTGAAGATAAATACAATTACATTCAGCAGAATTATTATCGCAAAGATGCTGACTAGCTTTTCGGTAATGACTCTCGCTCTTGATACCGGATGCATGAAAAGAAAGCTTGCAGTCCTCTCCTTTTCTTCCTTCATAAGTGCCGAGATTCCGACTATTGCCGCAAAGAAGGCACCGCCGATACCGAGTATATTTCCGCTTTCTACGGAATAAAAGCCCGGCAGGGTTCCGATATCCAGTTTATCCATTCCGAAGGCTGCCGAGAAGCTTCCCATTGAAGAAAACATCTCCGTGAATTTGTCCGACTCCTTCGCCAGATTCGGATATAAGAAAACGATAACTGCGACGAAGACGCCTATCGCACCACTCCAGATCAGGAGGGCAAGTTTTTGTGACTTTATTTCCTGTTTAAATATAGTCATCTCAACGCACCTCCTTCGTATCGTAATAATTCATAAATATCTCCTCGAGGCTTGGCTCGGTGATATTTACATTTCTGATATCCTGATCAACAAGGAAGCCGAGCAGGCTCTTGATATCGCCATGATAAAGGAAGCTTGTATGCTTTCCGCTGGCTGTCCGTTCAACATTATCAACCGCCTCTGCGACCTTGCGAAGCCTCTCGATATCACTGTCTGTAACTTCGCCTGAAACAGTAACCTTCTTAGCACCTGTTTTCTTCAGATTACCAACCTTATCTGCAATGATTATCCTGCCATCTCTTATAAATGCAGCCATCCTGCAGTGCTCCTGAACCTCCGAAAGAACATGTGAGGAGAAAAATATAGTTGCGCCTCTCTTATTTTCTTCCGTTAAGATACTAAAGAATTCTCTCTGCATCAGCGGATCCAGACCGGATGTAGGTTCGTCCAGTATCAGAAGCTCCGGATGATGCTGAACAGCACAGATTATGCCAACCTTCTTCCTGTTTCCGAGAGAAAGCTCCTCAACTCTTTTATTGGTATCCAAATCAAGGCGTTTGCACAGCTTAGCTGCCTCGCTGTCACAGTTCATTCCACGAAGCTTTGCAGAATAACGGATCACCTCTTTAACCTTCATGCCCTTGTAGAAGTTGATCTCAGACGGAAGATAGCCTGTCCTCTTATGGATCTCATCAATTCCCTCTGTGATGTCTATATCCAATATTTTCGTGCGGCCGCTTGTCGGCTTGATATAGCCGAGTATGGTTCTGATCGTTGTCGACTTGCCGGCCCCGTTCGGTCCGATAAAGCCATAAAAATCACCCGCATCCACCGACATACTAAGCTCGGTTATACCCCTGCTGCTGCCGTAGTTCTTTGTTAATTTGTCTATTTCGATTGCTTTCATATACTTCTTTCCTCACTAACTATTACGTCATAGCCGCCGTAATTCACACGATAACACATCCGTATTCTTCATCACGTCCGACTGTACATGTTTCTCCAGAAATCAACCATCCTCCGGATCATTACAGAAATCGATGCCGGTATTATATATTTCATTCATGTGTATTGACCGATTCGGTAATTGACCACTTCGGTTAATATGAATATACGTCCATTGACCATTTTTGAGAAGACCCTATTTTAAAGTTTTTTCAGACAGCATTGAAACACACCATAATAATCCGCGAATCTTTAAAAAGCCGCTTGATTTTTATACGCAAATACACTATTCTATTTACGTTAATTCAGCAAACACACCGATAAACATGCAGTGAGAGAGGCCTCGAAGCCATGATCGCATCGTTCGTCGGAAATATATTTTATAAAACGGAGGTTTTTACGATGTCAAATGAGATGAAGCCTTTCAAGGAAGGCAAGGTTCGTGAGATCTACGATAACGGCGACAGCCTTATTATGGTTGCGACTGACAGAATCAGCTGCTATGACGTTATCCTTAAGAATAAGATTGTTAAGAAGGGTACAGTTCTCACCCAGATGTCTAAGTTCTGGTTTGAGATGACAGAGGACATCCTTCCTAATCATATGATCACAACAGATGTTAATGAGATGCCTGAGTTTTTCAGAAAGCCTGAATTTGACGGCAACAGCATGATGGTTAAAAAGCTTACAATGCTTCCTATCGAGTGTATTGTACGTGGTTACATCACAGGAAGCGGCTGGGCAAGCTACAAGGAAAATGGTACTGTCTGCGGTATCAGGCTTCCTGAAGGACTTATCGAGTCAGACAAGCTTCCTGAGCCTATCTACACACCTTCTACAAAGGCTGAGATTGGTGACCATGATGAAAATATTTCTTTCGAGAGAAGCGTCGAAGTACTTGAGAAGGAATTTCCTGGCAAGGGTCAGGAGTATGCTGAGAAGCTTCGCGACTATACCATTGCTCTGTATAAGAAGTGTGCAGACTATGCACTTACAAAGGGCATCATTATAGCAGATACCAAGTTTGAGTTTGGTCTCGATGAGGACGGAAATATGGTTCTCGGCGACGAGATGCTTACACCGGACAGCTCACGTTTCTGGCCTGCAGATACATATGAGCCTGGCCATGGTCAGCCATCCTTCGATAAGCAGTTTGCACGTGACTGGCT
>DOVL01000200.1 GCA_003520105.1 Lachnospiraceae bacterium
CGTCCGAGGGGAAAGGATACGAAGATATCTTCAAATCTCCTCTGGAAGCAGCTTTTTGAGAAGACTACGAGCAGGACTACGAGGTCGCGTTTTGTCAGGGATATACTCCTTGTTTTACAGCTCCTTATAGTCGTGCTTCTTATCTTTGCGCTTATGGCGCCGCATATCAGAACGAAGAGCAGAACAGAGACAAATATACTCATGCTCATCGATACAAGTGCCGGCATGCAGCATACCGAAGGACAGAAAACACGTTTGGAAAAAGCTCTTGAGGATGCTGTCGGAATGGTTGAGGATGCAGGAGATACAAGCTTTACGATCCTTACCAGCGGCGGAACTACAGATATCAAAATATCAAACTCACGAGACAAGGACAAGGTCAAGAAGGTGCTTGAGGCAATCGAGTGCACCGATGAAGAGGGGAGCCTGTCAAGCGCTTATGACATAGTCAGAACCATGCAGGAGGGCAGCGGTGATGAGCTTCTTCATGTGATTATTTTCACCGATGGAAGCGGTGCGGAAACCGTTGATGAATATACTGTAAAGCTTGATGCAGAGGTAAGAACCTATGGCGGCGGTTCAGAAAACATAGCAGCCGGCAGCCTGACCTTCTCTTCTGCAGGAACAAGCCCTGAGGGCAAGGAGCTTTATAACTTTGCTTCAAGAATAACGAATTTCGGTAACAGCGAGGCTTCCTTTGAGGTGACTCTCTACGATGAAGACGGATCCGTTCTCGGCATCAAGAGCTTAAGCGCAGATGCAGGTCTTTCGGCAACTGCGATCTTCACCGATGTTGAGTGGAAGGGTATGAGCGCCAGGGTTGAAGTGAGCGGCGTATCTTTCAAGGATGGCGGCAAGGACAGCCTAAAAAAGGATGATAAATCTTACGCAGTCAAGACCAAGATAAATGATATAGACGGACTTCTGATCGGACAGGGAAATGTATTTATCGAGAAGGCTTTCCAGGCGGTAACCGGTCATGAGGCTAAGATTTCGGCAGATGACAGCGCTGCAAAGAACAGTGATGCAAATATAATCATATACGATAGTGGAACTGAGGTTAAAAATCTTCCTACAGGCGGACAGGGTACCGGAGACGGACAGGGCAGCATAACAGGCGTTATGCAGTTTGGTATTCCAAGTGACGAAGCCAAGGTTCAGAAGAAGCTTGAGGGTGTATTTGTTACTGTCAGAGAGACCGCACTCACGGACGGAATCGGTGATTTCTCGCTCGGTGTTAACTACGCTGCAGAGCTTGAGGTTCCGGAGTGGGCAACAAGCTTCATAGATCATAACGGTAATTCGGTCGGCTACTTCGGCGAGAAGGACGGCATCAGATATATCGTTGTCGGCTTTGATATCAGGGAGACGGATTTCCCTCTCAAGGCAGAGTTCCCGATCTTTATGGCTGATTCTGTCAGCTATCTGGCCGATACCGGAATCCTTACAGAAAATATTTATACTGCAGGTGACACGCTGCTCGTAAATCCATCTGCGGACTATGATTCAGCAATGCTTGCGTCGAGACTGACTGAGGCGGGAGTCTTTACCGTTTCAGCAGCGGATTCTTCTGAGAAGTTTGTTGTACGTTTCCCGCTTTCCGAGTCTGACGGCAGGGCAGATACCAAGGGTACGGTCAGCACGGGAGATTACACCGGCGCCAGGATCAGACAGAATATCAGTAAATACCTTGTTATCGCAGCCGTCCTCCTTATGATCCTCGAGCTGATCATATATATCAGAGGAATGAGATACAGAGGAAAGTTCTATATCGTGCTCAGAGTATTTCTGTCACTTCTGCTCATACTTTCGATATTTGGCGTGAGCATTCCTGTGAGTGCCAAGGTACAGACAACGGTATTCGTCGTGGATCTTTCGGAGAGCAATAAAGAGTATGAGGAGGATATTGACAGATATCTTTCGGCTCAGATCAGAAAGCTTGGAAATAATGACCAGTATGGTGTTGTTGCCTTCGGTGACGATGCGGCAATCGACCAGTTTGTTACGAAGAACAGCAGCTACAGCGGCGTCATGGCCAAGATTGACGGTGACGCTACAAATATAGAAAACGCAGTCGGCAGAGCGCTTTCGATGATTCCTTCCGAAAGTGCGGGCAGGATAGTTATCATCACTGACGGTCGCGAGACGCAGGGAAATATAATGAATACCGCTTCTGCTCTTGCAGGTGGCGACATCGAGCTCTGTAGTATCGTCCTTTCTCACGAAGAGGTGGATGATGCGTATATCGAGAACGCATCTCTCCCGGACAAGGTAAGTTTCGGAGAGCAGTTCACGATAAATGTTACCGTAGTAAGTAATATTGATACTAAGGCAAAGCTTATCCTTACTGATGACAGCGGTAAGTCTTCAGCAATGGATGTTGATCTTACCAAGGGCAACAACAGATTTGCCTTCAAACAGGTCGTAGACAGTGATACTTCGGAAAGCTTCATGATAACGGTTGAAGCAGAGGGTGATCAGAATCCGGATAACAACAGCTTTAATGTATTTACGGCTGTAAGTGATTCTCCGTCAGTTCTGGTTGTTTACGGACATGGTGCGACTGATGAAGCCTTTGATGCGGTACTCAAGGCGGCCGGAGTTAATTACGAGGGCGTTCAGGCAAAAAATGCGCCTGAAGACCTGAAGAGCATGCTGGCTTATGAGAGTATAGTATTTGACAATGTCTTTGTTTCAGACCTTCCGGATGGCTTCATGGAAAATATAGAAGCTTACGTCAAGGACTACGGACACGGATTTATCTGCTGCGGCGGCGAGAACAGCTTTATGCTCGGCGGCTACAACGATACCGTGATCGAGAAGATTCTTCCTGTTGATATGGAGATGAGAGGAATCGTTGAGATTCCTTCAACTGCGATGGTCATGATAATAGACCGTTCCGGAAGTATGCTCGGAAGAGCTACCGGCGGCGGAACTTATCTCGATATGGCTCTGAATGCGGCAATCATTGCAGTTGAAAACCTTTCCGCAAGTGATTATGTCGGCGTTATCTGTTTCGATGATCAGTTTGACTGGGTTGTACCGATACAGCAGGTTACCGATAAGGACAAGATCATAAATGCCATTAAAGGCATCAAGGAGGGCGGCGGAACGACGATCAAGCCTTCTGTTTCAGATGCTGAGCTTAAGCTAAGAAACGTTGATGCAGTCAATAAGCATATCATCCTTCTCAGTGATGGTATGGGCGAAACAACGGATTTTGATGATGTAATTCAGCGAATCAATAATTCGGGAATAACTCTTTCGACGGTTGCGGTCGGTGATTATGCCGATGCGATGCTTCTGCAGAGACTGGCCAAGAGCTGCGGCGGAAGATATTATTTCAGCAGAGGTGCGGGAAATGTTCCTAAGATTTTTACGCAGGAAATATATCTCTCAATGAATACCTACATCCAGAACGGAGACTTCCGACTTAACGCATCATCTTCAAATGCGATAACCCGCGGGCTCTTTGAAAACGGATGGCCGAATGTTCTCGGATATATAGCTGCAACTTCGAAGGACCTTGCGACAGAGGTTATTACAAGTGATCAGAATGATCCGATACTAACTGTCTGGCAGTACGGACTCGGCAGGACGGCAGCCTGGAATACGGATGTTTCAGGTGCATGGACCGCCAACCTTTCGGGCGAGGGCGACTATGCCGCAATGTGGAAACGACTCACGGATTATACGATCAATGAGAGCATGAGTTCAGCCGACAGAGTCGATACCAAGGATGTAGACGGCAAGACCATTGTTACCTATAAGGCTGATGAATTCCATGAAGGAACCGAGATTTCGGCGAATTATGTTTCTCCTGACGGATCGGAAGGTACACTCAGTTTCGTTATGGTTGAGCCGGGCGTTTATCAGGCTGAGCTGGATGGCGACGAGGCCGGAATATATGATCTCAGCGTTGTCAGAGAGGACAATGGGGAGCTGATCAATTCGATAAATACGGCAGCGGTCCTTCAGTATCCGAAGGAATACAGATTTGATATAAGCAATAAGAATTTTGTTGATTTTGCAGAAAAATACGGCAAGATCATAGACTTTAAGGATGATATCTGGGGCGATATGAAGAAGCATTATAAGGACAGCTTCGACCTCACTTGGATATTTATCCTTCTGGCACTTCTTCTCTTTGTAACAGATGTTACACTTAGGAGACTTGGCTTTACACGCTTCCCGATCAGAAGGAAGAAGAAGGCGGTCGGCAGAGCAGGGGCTTCCGGAAACGGACAGGCGGCAGAACTATCCGGTGGTGTGCAGGCATCAGCGGCCGGCGGTGATTTGACGAGTGGCAGTTCCGGACAGGCTGCATCGGGAACAGGCGGTACTACTGTTTCGCAGACAGCTGCAACCGGCGGAAGCGATAAAGCTTCAAAGAAAGCGGCAAAGAAGGATTCCGGAAAGAAGAAGCCTGCTTCGGCGCAGGGTACAGGACTTGATATGTCCGAGTTACTGAAGAAGAAAAATGACCGTAATTTATAAAAAAGACATGCTCTGTTCTTGACGCGCATTTGTTACCCTTTAAGTGCTATCATCAACCTAGTTGAATTAAGACCGCTATATAAAGGAGAAAAAATATGAAAGAATTTGTTGATCTCGATAACCCAAAGAAAAATGAGCCGGGGTTTATAGATATTGATCCTCCGAAGGTACAAGGCTATACCATTGAGCAGCGTGAGAAGGATGCCCATGTAACTATGACAGTACAGACGACAGGCATAATAAACTCACTTACTTCTTGTTTCTCACTGGAGGAACAGCAGAAAATATTTAATGATCCGTTGTATGTGGAACTTATTACTGACATATATAAAGAGGATGCCGTAACTGAGAGGGCTATTGATAATTCGGGAATCGAGACCGGTGAGTTTGTGGGAGCTATCGGAAATGTGGTGAAGCTCAGCAGACTGCGTGATCAGGATGCTTTTGAAGAACTGAAGAAAAAGAACCTCGAAATGGCAGATCAGCTTGATAAGGGACTTAAGGAAAGCTTTGCCGGTGATGAGATGGCAGATGAAGTCCAGAATTTCCTGAAAGTATTCTATATAGATAAGATGAAGAGGGCCGCTAAGGGGTATTCGGATTACTATCTCCAGTTTAAGACTCCTCTCGGTTCAGCGCCTGAGCCTTTATATCCGGTCATAAATACCACTACAGACAATAGGAAGCTTCAGGAAAATATGAAGAAGTGGGGAACTAAATTTCCGATTTATTCACTTGCCATCGAAAGTGAGAGAACACTTCAGATACTTGCTGATTACTGGGATGAGAAGAAGGGTAAGGAGCTTTCGTCGGCAAAGGAGGAGCTTTACCGACAGAAGCTTTACGATAATATTGTTTCTACATCTATCATTTACGATAAAGTCATGGCGGCAACGGAAACCTCTCCTATTGATGATAAGGTATATGCAGAAGGGGTCATTCAGAATGATGCGATACATATAAATCCAAAGAGCAACAGAGGAACCACTGTCATGTACTCCGGTATGGAAGCATACAAGATGGGACTTGAAAACGGCTGGCATATTGAGGATCTTGGCTTTGTTGCGGCATTCCACAATATAGTGGTTCATGAAAATAATTCAATAAGATATAACGGAAATACATCGAAGAGCGGTTTCAAGGAATATAAGGAACTGAAATATGATAATCCTGACAGACCTGCTCCGGGAGCTGACAGAAAAGCGTATATTGATGAAATAACGCAGTACTATGATGAGGTGAAAAAAACTCCTATAACTACACCTGAGAAGAGAAAAGAGGTTATGGATCATATGGCGGCTCTCGTCAGGAAGGGTGTGGAGAATAAGTGCTTACTTGCATATAAGAAAGAGGGCAAAACCAAAGTTGAGAGCCCTTTGTCTATTGTAACGTATTTTGACCAGATGACTAAAAACGTTGAATATCGTAATAAGCAGATAGAGAAAGGTAAGCAGAAAGCTATATCATCCAAGGTTATTTCTACCGGAGACAGAAGAGTTGACAATATAATGTATGACCTCGATGCTCCGAGAACCGATTTCAGATTTACCAGTGAGAACGAGGAACATAAGAATCTTCGTGAGGCAATGGAGAAGCTTAAGGTTTTCCTTGATAATCATAAGGGCGTGAAGGTCGAGGATCTCAAGACTAAGGAAGCTAAGGAAGAATATCTGGCATCTTACCTCGGAAAGCTTGAGGCAGTCAGACATTATTCAAAGATATATCAGGATAAGAAGAAGACTGCATCTTCAAGCGGCGGTATGCAGAGACTTAACGGTGCAAAAAGGGCTAGCACATTTGTTAATAACGAGATAAAAGCTATCAGCGAATATCTCAAGGAAAATACCAACGGAGCTAATTATGAGTCGATCGAGGCGTTCAAGACCAGAATGGCTACAAATAAAATGATGGATACCTATAACAACCTCAGTACCATGGTGATGCTCAGATCAGATCCGAAGGGTGTGAGAATGCTGAGGGACATGGCGGCTGATATTATGGTCGGACGCATCGCTGCAGCCAAGGGCAAGGAAGGCACGAAGGCCTTCGAGTCAATGGGTACGTCTGTCCTTAAAGAAAATATAGTTAAGAGTTCCGAGTTTAAGAGTATGATGAAGTCATATCTTAACGACAAGACCATGACTCCGGCAAAACTTGCGGAAGAGCTTTCCGGCGACGGCGCTCTTAACAGACTTAAGTCAGTCAGAAATAATATGAAGAAGTTCGAAAAGAACCAGAAGAAGCAGGAGGCTGAAAAGCAGGCAGCTGCGAAGAAAGCGGCCGATGCGAAAGCCAAGAAGGCTAAGACTGAGTCTAAGAAGGGCAAGGCAAAATAAAACTATAACCACCCCAGGAAATTCCGGGGCAGAAATAATATAGAGTGATATCTGATGGTCGGGTATCACTCTTTTTATTCGAAAAATATAAAATGAAATATTCGGAAAATATGTGTTGCTCTTTTGTTGCACTTTTTTGATATAATTATTATATAGAAAGAGATATTGGGGATATTATGCTCTTTTGGAGAAAAATAATTTCAAGGAGGAATTTTGAATGAAGAAAAA
>DOVL01000300.1 GCA_003520105.1 Lachnospiraceae bacterium
GCAACCGTCTTTGTCTACACTCTGAAAGCTCGGATGCAATCGCATCCGAGCTTTTTAATTATTACTCTTCGTCAAGAATGTGGAACTTCTGCTTTGGCGAATACGTCGTATGAAGCAGTTCTTCAGCCTTCTCAGATCCCGGCTCACCCAGGAAATCCTTATAAAGCTGCTGAATCTGTGCATTATCCATAGATATTCTCTTCGGCATCAGCTCGTCCTCGTCATAGAGAGCCTTCATTCTCAGCTCCTTATAACCATATCCAAGCTTTCCGTTCTTTACTGAAGAAGGGATTATAGACTGTCCGCCGCCGTTGATACATCCACCGGGACAACCCATGATCTCGATAAATACATATGGTGACTTTCCTGCCTTAACATCCTCAAGAAGCGGCTTAGCAGCTGACATACTTGAAGCAATAGCAATCTTAAGCTTCTTACCGCCAACCTCAACTTCAGCTTCCTTAACCTGTTCCATTCCTCTGCAGGCCTGGAAATCAACATCCTCAAGAGTCTTGCCGTCAAGCTTCTGCTTAACTGTACGAATGGCAGCTTCCATAACACCGCCGGTAGCTCCGAAGATAACGCCGGCACCGGTATATTCTCCCAGAAGATCCTGATCGAATTCCTGCTCCTCAAGGTTCTCCCAGTCGATACCGTACATCTTAATAAGTCTTGCGCATTCTCTTGTTGTAAGAACCGCATCAACATCAGGGTATTCACCCTTATTATTTTCAGGCTTGATTATCTCTGACTTCTTAGCAATACAAGGCATTACCGATACAACGAAGATGTCCTTCGGATCGATGCCATGCTTCTCTGCCCAATAGGTCTTGGCGATTGCACCGAACATCATATGAGGTGACTTAGCTGATGACAGATGAGGCAGAAGCTCAGGATACTGATATTCGATGTATCTGATCCATCCAGGTGAGCATGATGTAAACATCGGAAGTACTCCGCCGTTTTCAATACGCTTCAGAAGTTCTGTACCCTCTTCCATGATCGTAAGGTCTGCACCGAAGTTTGTATCATATACTCTGTCAAAGCCGCAGATCTTAAGAGCAGCAGCCATTCTTCCTGTAACTCTCGTACCGATCGGCATGCCAAACTCCTCACCAAGAGAAGCTCTTACTGCAGGTGCAGTCTGAATGATAACTGTCTTGGAAGGATCATTCAATGCCATGATAACACTGTGTATATCCTCTTTCTCTGTAAGTGCACCAACAGGACAGTTGATAACGCACTGACCACACTGCATACAGTTAACATCATTGAAGCCCTTATCATATGCAGGGCCTACAATAGTATTAAATCCTCTGTTCTGAAGCCCAAGAACTCCGAGTCCCTGAACCTTCTTGCAGGTTTCGATACAACGTCCACAGAGTACACATTTGCTTGTATCTCTAACTATTCCCGGACTTGCATCCTCAAAGGAAGGCTTGGTGTGTTCGCCTTCAAATCTATTTTCTCTTATACCCATCTCCTCGCACAGAGTCTGCAGTTCGCAGTTCTTGTTACGCTTACATGACAGGCAGTTCTTGTTATGGTTGGACATTATCAGCTCAACCGATGTTCTACGTCCTCTGATAGCACGTTCTGAGTTAACGAAGATTTCCATGCCTTCAGCAACCGGAGTTGTACAGGCCGAAAGGAGCGCACGGCCGTTCTTAACCTCTACGAGGCATACACGGCAGGCACCGGATTTATTTACGTCCTTCAGATAACACAGTGTCGGAATATGAATACCGTTCTGGCGGGCAGCCTCAAGGATGGTACTTCCGGCTTCTGCAGTTACTTCTCTGTTATTGATCTTGAATTTAACTGTTGCCATTTCTCCCCCTCCTTACTTTCTCTCTACCGCTGCGAAACGGCAGGCTGCTATACATGTTCCGCACTTGATACACTTGCTCTGATCGATGTGGTATGACTCCTTGCCAGGAACACCACTGATACAGTTAACAGGACAGTTACGTGCACAAAGTGAACACTTCTTACATTTCTCAGGATTGATATGATAGCTGAGAAGCTTCTTGCAGACACCTGCAGGACACTTCTTGTGAAGGATATGAGCCTCATATTCCTCACGGAAATTCTTAAGTGTTGAAAGAATAGGGTTCGGTGCAGTCTGACCAAGTCCGCAAAGTGCGGTATCCTTGATCTCGGCACAGAGTTCTTCCATCTCATCGAGCATTTCCATGGTGCCCTCGCCCTCGGTTATCTTGGTAAGCATCTCAAGGAGACGCTTGGTTCCGATACGGCAAGGTGAGCATTTTCCACATGACTCATCACAGATGAATTCCATATAGAACTTAGCTACGTCAACCATACAGTTATCTTCATCAAGAACGATCATACCGCCCGATCCCATCATTGAACCGGCTGCGATAAGGTTCTCATAATCAATAGGAGTATCCAGTTCATTCTCTGTCAGACATCCGCCTGAAGGACCACCGGTCTGAACTGCCTTGAACTTCTTTCCGTTCGGGCATCCACCACCGATCTCATAAATGATCTCTCTGAGCGTTGTTCCCATAGGAACCTCAACGAGACCTGTATTTACAATATTTCCTCCAAGAGCGAAAACCTTGGTACCCTTTGATTTCTCGGTACCGATGGCTGCATACCACTCAGCACCCTTGTTGATGATCTGTGCAACATTTGCCAGAGTCTCAACGTTATTGATAGAGGTTGGCTTGCCCCAGACACCCGCAACTGCAGGGAATGGCGGCTTAGGTGATGGCATACCTCTCTTACCTTCGATCGAAGCGATAAGAGCAGTCTCTTCACCACATACGAAAGCACCTGCACCAAGTCTGATCTCGATATCAAAATCAAACTTTGAGTCAAATATATTTTTGCCTAAGAATCCAAGCTCTCTTGCCTGATCAAGAGCAATACGAAGTCTGTTAACCGCGATCGGATACTCTGCACGGATATAAACATAACCCTTGTGAGCACCTACTGCATAAGCCATGATAGCCATACCTTCGATGATTGCATGTGGATCACCTTCGAGGATGGATCTGTCCATGAATGCACCCGGATCACCTTCGTCCGCATTACAGATAACGTATTTCTCATTACCCGGCTGATCCTTCTCAAACTGCCACTTAACACCTGTAGGGAATCCTGCACCTCCACGTCCTCTGAGGCCTGAAGCCTTCATAACGTCGATTATCTCCTGCGGAGTCATCTCTGTAAGAGCCTTACCAAGTGCCTGATATCCGTCAACGGCAATATATTCATAGATATCCTCAGGATTCAGCTTACCGCAGTGGCGAAGCGCGATACGTCTCTGTTTCTCATAAAACTTGATCTTATTAATATCAAATATAGTTTCCTTTGTCTCCGGATCGATATCCGTCATCTGAAGATCATCACATACAACACCGCCGATAAGGTGGTCGGTAACAATCCTCTCCACATCACTTACCTGAATGTGATTGTAGAAAATCTCATCCGGATATACAGCAACTATAGGTCCCTTCTGGCAGAGACCGAAGCATCCGGTCTTGACAACACTTACATTGCCTGCGATACCATGTGCCTCACAGGACTTCACAAGCTCAGCCCCGATATCAGCCGAACCTGAAGCTGTACATCCTGTACCTGCACAATAAAGCACAGTATAATAAATAGGGGTCTTGCCTGCTCTGGCAAGCACGTATTCCTCTTCCTTCTC
The DNA here is from genome assembly GCA_003520105.1 of Lachnospiraceae bacterium. Classification (GTDB taxonomy): domain Bacteria; phylum Bacillota; class Clostridia; order Lachnospirales; family Lachnospiraceae; genus Eubacterium_Q. The sequence goes on from DOVL01000300.1 coordinate 3,683, forward strand.
ACGAAGCGCAACCTTAACGAGGCTGCGTTCACGTAATTCTTTTAATTCCTGTACGCTCTTCATAACAGCCTCCTTACATATTTCCGTGTTTTTTTTCTTCTTCAATGATGAGCTTGATTGCCTTCATCATCTTACCGTCCTTGGTTGCATCACCATAAACCATACCATCAATAACCGCTACCGGTGCAAGTCCGCAGGCACCGAGACATCGTGTGGCATCAAGTGAGAACATACCATTGGCACTTGTTCCGTTCAGCGGAGCTCCCGTAAGCTCTACTGCCTGGTCGATAAGCTTCTGTCCGCCCTTAACATAACACGCAGTACCAAGACATACGTTTATGACATGCTTACCCTTTGGTTCTGTAGTAAACTGTGCATAGAACATAACAACACCATAAACTTCAGCCACGCTGCTGTTAGTTGCTTCAGCGATCTTCTCCATCGCTTCAAACGGAACGTAACCGAGCTTTTCCTGAACATCATGAAGCATCACTATGATCGGACCCGGTTTATCCTTATGCTCTTCAACTATGCGGTCTATCTCAGACAGAGCCGCCTGGTTAAGTTTTTGCATACTCCCTTTTTCCTCCCTTTATTTTGATCAATTGCCAAATGCCTGCGTGTGTACACGCGTGATGTCACTTGGCTCGTTGTCTACACAGAAAAATGACCTGTCGATTAATACCGACAGGTCTATTTTACCATAATTTTATATTATTGTCGTGTGTTTTTTATATATTTTCAACATATTTACGTTTAAAAATATATCTTCAAATACTACTCATCTCCGGACAGATTGATATCTCCGCAGCTGCCTGTTCCGGTCTCATTGGTGAGATCTGCACTGATTCCCTGAACGGTTGTCGAAGGAACATAACCCTTCTTTCCGAAAAGGTATTCATGAAGAGCCGATACGTTTTCATTGAGGTCGGCAGCAGCGATACATGAGCCCTTGCTCTCTGAGCTGTAGAACTCGTATCTGAACGGGAAGCCCTGATTTCCGGCCATCTCGTATTTCAGAACCTTCTTGGCGAGAGAATAAATATCATCCTCATCCATACTTGTATATACACAAGGAAGAGCTGCTTCGATAGCCGTATCAACTGTTGACCAGCTTGAATTCTTCAGCTTCTTAACCATTGCATTGATGATGGTTCTCTGACGCTCAGTTCTTGTGATATCACCCTGGTCAGTACTTCTGATTCTTGCATAAGCAGTTGCCTGAACACCATTCAGTGTCTGCATTCCCGCCTCAAATACACCATCGGAATATATTCCGGTTGTATCTATAACGTGAGCGATGTACTCATTCAGCTTATCGATCTCATTTTCCTTGATCTCGATGTCGATACCACCCATGGCATCGATAGCCTTGGTGAGACCTGTCCAGTTGATTGAAACGAACTCTGTGATGTTCATATCGAGATTCTCATTCAGAGTATTTACAGCCATCTCAGGTCCGCCGTATGCATAAGCCGCATTGGCCTTTGTGGTCATACCATCCATATCGCTGATCCTGAAAAGTGTATCTCTGTAGACCGAAACCATCTTGATATCACCTGTTGAATTGTTGATACTTACGATGATTATGGAGTCACTTCTTGTACCATTTTCCAGCGATTCAGAGCTCTGATCACGTGCATCAAGTCCAAAAAGTGCGATATTTGTATATCCCTTCTGGTTCTTTGCAGTACCTTCATTGACATTTACAGTGAAATTATCGGCATGCTTGACAAGCGCCATCTTGTTGCTGATATAAACCCTGATGTTTGCCCACACAAGAAGGATTATCATGATAAGCTCACATAAAAATGCGATAGCCCATTTTCCGTTTGAAAATCTCTTTTTATTTTCCATATTTCCTTACCTATTTGTTCTTAAACTCTTTTACTCTTCGTCTGATCTTCAGAGTATCAGATATCATATTAAATATAGTTCCGGGTCTGATCTTCGATCTGTTTCCTGCCTTCCTTGAGAAAGAAAGCACAACAGGCATCTCGATTATCCTGTAACCCAGTGAATGTGCAAATGCAAGCACCTCAATATCAAATGAAAAACCTTCGGTATCTACATGCTGCAACACGTCTTTTATGCAGGAGGTCTTATATAACTTAATACCGGTCTGTGTGTCCTTCAGATTCATTCTGAAAAGAGCCTTGAGATAGATATAATAGCCATAGCTCATAACCTTTCGCAGGAAAGGATACTCGATACGTGAATTCTTATGCATCTTCGAGCCTATTACTATATCCGCACCACTCTGTCTGAGGGCTCTGGCGTATGATTTCAGCATCTTCGGAGTAAGCTCCAGATCCGAATCACAGAAAGCTGTCAGTTCCTTGCAGGAGGTCATCATGCCCAGCTTTACCGCATAGCCCTTGCCATGGTTCTGATCATAATATACAACTCTGATATGATCATCGGCCTTCATAGCACGACGTATCTCTTCCAGACTGTTATCGGCACTTCCGTCATTTACAGCTACGATCTCGTAATCCTCAGCAAAGCTGCCGACTATCCTCGACGCTTCGAGAAGATTTGCGTAGATATGTTTGCCTTCGTTATAGACAGGCATTACTACCGCGAGACTTTTAACTGTTTTATTTGTTATCGTTTCAACACTGTTGTCCATTATATTATTCCCCAGTCTTTTGATATAACACGAATTGCTCCGTTTCTTCGAAACTTTCGCAATTATATCACAGTAACTTGTCAAGCTCTGCCGTGATCATCTGGTTTGCGGTTGCAGGATCGCATTTACCCTTCATCTCTTTCATGACGAAGCCGACCATGGCACCTGCCGCCTTCTTCTTACCTGCCTTATAATCCTCAACAGCCTTAGGATTTGCCTCGATAGCCTTCTTAACAACCTCGAGAAGTGCTCCGTCATCTGCCTTGGTTGACAGGTCATGCTCCTTAACGTAAGCCTCCGGATCGATATTTTCTGCAAATACCTTCTCGAAAACTTCCTTGGCAACAGCATTATTGATCTCTTTTGACTCATTAAGTTTTATAAGCTTAACAAGGTTTTCAGGACTGAATGAAAGGTCGGAAGCATCAACGCCCTTATCCTTCATAAGACGCATAGTCTCGCCCATGAGCCAGTTTGAAACCTTCTTAGGATCAGCACCAAGGCTGATAGACTCTTCGAAGATATCTGCCATCTTCTTCTCTGCTGTTATCTGGTCGATATCATAATCAGGAATATTGTATTCTTCCTTATATCTTACCTTCTTGGCAGCTCTGAACTCAGGCTCAGCGGCCTTGATCTCGTTGATCCACTCCTCTGAAACAAGGATAGGAACAAGGTCAGGATCAGGGAAATATCTGTAATCCTGTGCATCCTCCTTGGAACGCATCGGATAAGAATAACCCTTGTTGTCATCCCATCTTCTGGTCTCCTGAACAACGCCCTCGCCTGACTCGATAAGATCTATCTGTCTTGCTGTCTCGTTTTCGATACAGTTCTTGATAGCTCTGAAGGAGTTGAGGTTCTTAGACTCTGTTCTTGTACCAAATTTATCTGAACCTTTTTCTCTGATAGAAAGGTTAACATCCGCTCTCATTGAGCCTTCATTCAGCTTGCAGTCAGAAGCACCGAGATACTGGATAGTCTCGCGAAGCTTCTCGAGATAAGCGATTACCTCGTCTGCCGAACGCATATCAGGCTCTGAAACGATCTCGATAAGAGGAACTCCGGAACGGTTGAAATCAACATAGGTTTCATCAGTAAAGCTGTCATGAACAAGCTTTCCTGCATCCTCTTCCATGTGGATCTCGTGAATCCTTACATCCTTCTTGGTACCGTCAGCAAGCTCGATCTCTACTCTCCCGTTTCTGCAGATCGGATAGTAAAGCTGTGAGATCTGATAGTTCTGTGGATTATCCGGATAGAAATAATTCTTTCTGTCAAATTTGCTGTTTCTCGTGATATCGCAGTTTGTTGCAAGTCCTACGGAAATAGCCTTATTTACAACCTCTCTGTTAAGAACAGGAAGGCTTCCCGGCATACCTGAGCAGACCGGACAAACATGTGTATTTGGCGCACCGCCGAAAGCGGTTGAGCATCCGCAGAAGATCTTTGTCTTCGTATTCAGTTCAACGTGAACCTCGAGGCCTATTACAACTTCGTATTCTTTACCCATTTGTCTAGCCTCCCCTCTAATTTACACCGGATGCTGCAGAAGCACCATTTAATTCTTTATTAAAATTTTCTGAACAGTTCTGTTCAAATGTATAAGCAGCCCTTATGATCTTCTTCTCATCAAAGGTCTGTCCGAGAAGCTGAAGACCTACAGGAAGGCCGTTTCTGTCAAGTCCGCAAGGGAGTGAGATACCCGGAAGTCCCGCAAGGTTAACAGCTACGGTGTAAATATCACCGAGATACATCTTGATAGGATCTGAAAGCGACTCGCCTATCTTCAGAGCAGTTGTCGGAGCAACCGGTCCGAGGATAACATCGTATTTCTCAAAAGCCTTGTCGAAAGCCTGCTTGATAAGAGCCTTAACTCTGAGAGCCTTAACATAATAAGCATCATAATAGCCCGAAGAAAGGACAAAGGAACCGAGCATTATACGTCTCTTAACCTCAGGTCCGAAGCCTTCGGAACGTGTCTTCTTATACATATCGTGAAGGTCATTATAATCCTTCGTTCTGTAACCGTATTTAACACCATCAAATCTCTCAAGGTTTGATGATGCCTCGGCACAGGCAATTATATAATAAGCCGGGATCGCATACTCTACCATGCCGAGATCAAACTCCTCAACCTCAGCACCGAGCGATCTTAATTTATCAGCCGCTGCAAGAACAGCAGTCTTAACATCCTCATCAATTCCCTCAAGGAAATAATCCCTTGGGACACCGATCTTCATGCCCTTAACGTCATTAACAAGAGCTGAAGTAAAGTCGGTCTTAAGTCTATCATCCGCTGCTTCTTCATCTGCAGAAACTCCGACACTTGTTGAATCCTTAGGATCCTTGCCGGAAATGATCTCCAGTATGGTTGCACAGTCTGTTACATCCTTGCCGAGAGGTCCGATCTGATCAAGAGATGAACCGTAAGCAATAAGTCCGTAACGTGATACCCTGCCGTAGGTTGGCTTGATACCTGTAACACCGCAGAAGGAAGCAGGCTGTCTAATGGATCCGCCTGTATCCGAACCAAGTGCGGCTGCACATTCCTTAGCTGCTACAGCTGCTGCAGAACCGCCTGATGAACCGCCCGGAACTCTTGTGAGATCCCACGGATTATGAGTTGCTCCGTAGTAAGAAGTCTCTGTGGTACTTCCCATGGCGAACTCATCCATATTTGTACTTCCGAGATTTACAGCACCTGCTGCAAGAAGCTTCTCTACCGCAGTGCTTGTATATGTCGGATAGAAATTATCGAGAATATGTGAAGCGCATGAAGCAAGTTTTCCTTCAATGCACATATTTGCTTTGATAGCAACAGGAACACCCGCAAGAGGGCCTGTCAGCTCGCCTGCAGCGATCTTTCTGTCAGCCTCTGCCGCTGCCGCAAGAGCATCCTCTCTGTCAAGAGTGATAAATGCATTTATGTCCTTCTCTACCGCCTCAGCTCTGTCAAGATATGCGGTAACAGCTTCTACGGAAGTCAGTTCGCCGGCCTTGATCTTTGCACCAAGCTCAACGGCTGTAAGTGATAATATTTCTTCGTTCGTTAACGTTGTCATTTTAACTCCTTTAATCGAATGTATGCGGAACTATATAGCTGTCTTCTGAGCGCTCAGGAGCGTTCTTAAGCATATTTTCTCTGTCGTCGCCATTCGTAACTTCATCCGGACGCATAACATTTGATATCGGGAAGCTGTGGCTCATAGGCTCAACGCCGGAAACATCCAGCTCATTAAGCTTGCCGACATAATCAAGCATCTCGGACATATCCTTCTTAGCCTGCTCCTTCTCTTCAGGAGAGAGCGAAAGCTTTGCGAGGATTCCGACATAATCTATTGTTTCATCTGTGATCTGCATTGTGTATCCTTTCTTAGTGATGCAATCCCATGACCTCCTGCTCCAACATCATGTTCCATGATGTTGCCCGGCTGCTTTGCAGCCGCGGTCGTGTTTCACACGACGAGTCCTTTCTCCGTTCGGATCATGGGGCCCTCATCTGCTTCGCAGATGCAATCCCATGACCTAGTCTCTAACCTTGATATGTGTCTCTCTGAGCTGCATCTCTGTAACTTCGTTTGGTGCACCGCACATAAGATCCTGAGCTGTTCCGCTCATAGGGAATGCGATAACTTCACGTATATTTTCCTCGTTTCTGAGGAGCATGATCATACGATCAACTCCGGGAGCCATACCTGCGTGTGGAGGTGCTCCGAACTGGAATGCTGTATAGAGTGCTCCGAACTTCTTCTCGAGAACATCCTTTGAATATCCTGCGATCT
>DOVL01000115.1 GCA_003520105.1 Lachnospiraceae bacterium
AGATATCTTGCAGGGATGATAACGTCTGTATCTACGTTGTCACCATATTTATGTACTGTTCCATGTGCTTTCATGACGTGCTCCTCCTTATTTCAAAAGCTCTTCAGGACTGCTGATCTTACCTGTGATAGCAGAAGCTGCTGCAACTGCAGGGCTGGCAAGATAAATCTCTGAATCGATGGCACCCATACGTCCGACGAAGTTACGGTTTGTAGTTGAAACCGATCTCTCGCCGTGAGCAAGGATACCCATATGTCCGCCAAGGCAAGGTCCGCATGTAGGAGTTGAAACGATAGCCCCTGCATTTATAAATATCTCAGCAAGTCCTTCCTTGATCATCTGGAGATAAACAGCCTGTGTTGCCGGGATAACGATAACTCTCACATCCGGCGCGCATTTATGACCGTTTATAACCTCTGCAGCGATCCTCATATCAGAAATACGTCCGTTTGTACAAGAACCGATAACAACCTGATCTATCTTTATCTCTCCAACCTCATCGATGGTCTTTGTATTTTCAGGAAGATGCGGAAATGCAACCGTCGGACGAAGCTCTGAGAGATCGATCGTATAGGTCTCATCGTATTCAGCATCTGCGTCAGCCTCGTAAGCCTTAAACTCTCTCGTTGCATGCTCCTTCATATATTCAATTGTAAGGTCATCAACAGGGAAGATACCATTCTTGGCACCTGCTTCGATAGCCATATTTGCGATTGTAAATCTGTCATCCATTGTAAGCTCTGCGATTCCGTCGCCGACAAATTCCATTGACTTATATCTTGCGCCGTCAACACCAATCATTCCGATGATGTGAAGGATGACATCCTTACCGCTTACCCACTCAGGCTTCTTACCTTTGATAACAAACTTCACTGCTGAAGGAACTCTGAACCAGGTCTGTCCTGTTACCATACCGCAAGCCATATCGGTTGAACCTACGCCTGTTGAGAAAGCGCCGAGTGCGCCGTAGGTACATGTATGTGAGTCAGCACCGATAACTGCATCGCCGGCAACTACGAGGCCTTTCTCAGGAAGGAGCGCATGCTCGATACCCATGCTTCCTACATCAAAATAATTAGTAATATTGTTTGCCTTTGAAAAATCTCTAACCTGCTTAACGTGCTCTGCACTCTTGATATCTTTATTAGGTGTAAAGTGATCCATAACAAGAGCGATCTTGTCCTTATCAAATACATCCTTTTTCTTAAACTTGCTCAGCTCGTTGATAGCAACAGGTGTTGTTACGTCATTTCCGAGAACAAGATCTAACTTTGCCTCGATCAGATCGCCTGCCGCAACACTTGGAAGTCCCGCATGAGCTGCCAGTATTTTCTGTGTCATAGTCATTCCCATGATTATTTCCTCCCTTTATAAAATGACTTAATCGGATGATTATACTTATCCGATTATATTGCTGTTGATTATAGCATCAAACATGTTATAATCAAAATATATATTAATTATCTTTATTATAACTTATAGTTATGTGTATTTTACTTGAAATATGAATTAATGATTCAAATAATAATGCCGGATTGTTTTTCGCGGTTTTATTAATACAATTGCTACCAGAATGTTTTCGCGGTAATCATATTTTTAATATAAGGAGATCAAAATATGCTCGGAAACCTTAATTATTATAATGTATTTATAACTGTAGCCAGAACAGGCAGTATAAGCCGTGCAGCTGACAAGCTGTTCATAAGCCAGCCTGCTGTCAGTAAATCCATAAAGAGTCTCGAGGAGCAGCTTGGCACCGTGCTCTTCGTAAGAAATAAAAAAGGCGTCAAACTTACAGCTGAGGGACGACTTCTGTATGAACATGTCGAAAGCGCCTTTTCCAGTATTGAAAATGCCGAGGATGATATAGCAGGCTCTGCAAGTTCTTCCGGAATCGAGCTTCGTATCGGAGTCAGTACTTCTCTCTGCCGCTACGTGCTTCTTGATTATCTCAGGGACTATATCAACGACAATCCAAGTGTAAATATAACCATCGACTGCCACGCAACCTTAAATACTATTCCTCTCGTTGCCGATGGCACGCTTGATCTCGGGTTAATATGTAAGACTGATCTCCCAAGTGGAGTATCTTATGTAAACCTTAAAGAAATTCATGATGTATTTGTAACAAATAAAACCTATCTGGATAAACTCAGCAGTGAAAGAGAACGTTCATCATCAATCTCCAATCCCTACCTTATGATGGGCAACTTCACCGGAATGATAGAAGAAAGCTCTCGTAAAAACAACATAATGGCCACGAAGTCACACGCTCCCGGTGAGCATTCAAGTAACACGCCTGATCGCAACACTCTTTCCACTCGTGACATCCTTGAAACCGGCAACCTTATGCTGCTCGAGAAAGGAAATATAACCCGCCGCCATATCGATAACTATCTGTTCGAGAAAGGTATCGAGCCATCACGAATTCTTGAGGTCAACAATATGGATCTTCTGATTGATTTTGCAGCTATCGGAATGGGCGTATCCTGCGTTGTTAAGGAATTCGCAGAGGACAAGCTTCGTGACGGCAGTCTTGTGACCCTGCCGCTCTCCTCACCGCTTCAGCCTAGGAAGATAGGTTTTATTTACAAAAGAAAAAGACGTGAGATCACGTCTTTTCTTGAGGAATATGTCAATCTGATATAAAGTTTATTTATAACGGCGTCCTATTTGCGGACGCCGTTTTTATCAGTATGTCTTATCCGCATTATAATATCCGTATCCAAGGTAACTGAAGTTCTTGATCTCAGTTATCTTGCCATCGCTGTCTGTAGTTACATAGCAGAGACACGGTGCATATCCGCCGCTGTTTGCCAGACTTTCGGCACCCTTGATGTCATAGGTCGGAGCGTAAATACTGTTAGCTTCTTTTGACATTACATAGCTGAGTGCATGCAACTCTTCTCCATACCAGTCATCTGTTGTCTCAGTAACATCAACCGGCTGAAGGATAACCTGATCGCCGCTGTCAAACCATTTGAAGGCATAGAAACTCTGTCCCTTCTTCAGAAGGCTGTCGCTCTGCTGCTTCGAAAGTACTATATTATTATCCTGCGAAGCATCATCACCGGCGTCACCTGTGTATTTAAATACCCACATATAATCCCATGCTGTTCTCTCATAATCAAGTCCGTATGCTGCAAAGGCTGACTCTCCGTTACCGGTCTCTCTTATGGCAAATATCTTGCCTCTCGCGCAGACCGTAGTCATTATCTGAATATTCGCCCTCGAATCAACTATATTAGTATCCGGTCCTGAAGCATAATCGATCTGAAGTTCAAAATAATTGGTTACATCCTTTCCGTCACCAAACAGTCCGTCAAACTTGGTGTACGCATAAATATAAACATCATTGTCATCTCTTGTAAGCTCAATGAAGTTTGATCCTTTGTCCCAGAGAATAGCACTTCCGGGGTTGGTTGAGTTCGGATTGCCGCTCGGAACCATTCTCCATACACCGTGAAGATAATCACGCATTTTTGATTCAGTGCTTATATCGATAGTTTCAAGCTGAGCAGAACCTGTAGAGCTTGTCGTAGCCTCAGTTGAACCGGCTTCCGTTGATGAAGTTGTAAGATTATTTGTAGAAGCTTCAGTAGTTGCCTGCGCAGTCGACGCAGTACTTGCTTCTGTTCCTGATGTTGTTGTAGCCTCTGTTGAAGCAGCCGTAGTATCTGTTGAACCGGTGTCCGATGTATCTGCTGTTGATGGCTGATCCTCTGTCGAAACTGCACCGGTGGTAGCTTCAGTAGTTGCAACCGTTGCTACAGTGCTTGTTCTTTCAATCTTCTTAACACCACTCTGCTCCTCGTCCTTTCCGCAACCCGATGCCAGCATAAGTGTAAGGATCATTGCCCCTGCCATAATCTTCTTTCTCATACTTTTCCTCCTGCATACTTATCACTTTTAACACTCATATCCAAATATCAGTCCTCACGATTCATTATCTGATATGTACTTCACTATTTATTCACCACGGTAATACTTTACTTTTGCAGCACGCTTCCTCATATCCAAAAGCGTCTTCCTGTCCGGGATCATATCACTGTATCTCACTTCGTTATATAACTCTGTGATACTTTCGACCTTATATGTAGAATTGTGCTCTATAACCTTCTGTATGTCAAGTGTAGTATCACTCCCACCCGGAACATATGGTTTTCCGGTCTTAAGTACGGTATCTCTGTAAACCCTCCTGGCTCTCTCATCAAGAGACATTCTTTCTTTCATGACATCAACAAAGGTCTTACGCTTCTCCTTCTGATCATGAGGCTTTTCAACTATCTGCTCAACTATGTCCGAAGGCATCCTTCTCTTTGCAATGATAAATCTTACGATCCTTCTGACCAGATAATACACAAACCCTGCCGCAAGTATTATAAGCACGATGACAACTATTGTTGTCATGCTTTCCGCAAAGCTGTTGTTCTCGGTAATCTGCTTAATCTCTTCCCTTCTCTGCACAACCGTGTTTCTGATTGAACCACCTGTCAAAGCAGACAAAAGAAGTGTGTAAATAAATTTGATGCAGAGCATAAAAAGGCCGAGTACCGTAAGTAGTCCCTTCAAAAAGCCTTTCATCAGTATATCCAGATTAAATAAATATGATATAGCAATAGATATCAGCGTGATCACTATGATTCCGACAACGATGATCGAGTTGACGCTCATCATTCTTCTGACAGGCAGATCCGAAATATCATTCGTCCTGTCGAAATAATCATAAACTCCATCAAGATAGATCACGATGAGGTAGGTTATGAACAGAAGAACCGGGATGATGTATGCAGTGAATAGCATTTCCTTATTATTCATATAGAGGCCAAATGCATACATCAGCATGCCCGCCAGGAAAATCGGCCACGGAATCTCATCCAGTTTTCTCAGTTTTCCACCGTTTCTGTTATATTTCATTGTATTGATCATTATCACAAATACGGTTATCGCCATTACGGTCTTCTCCGCAACCGTCTTCTCTATAATAATAACTCCCGCGATCATCGCAACATGTGTGAAGAAAAGTATCACATTATTTCCACTCTTCTCTCTCATAAACCACGAGATGCTCATCACTACCGCAATGATCAGATAATTCTCGAATGACAAGCTTCCCTGCTTCAGAAAAAACAGTGCAAAAGTTGTGAAGAAGGCAACAAGCAGATAATAGTACAGTAATCGCACCAGCTTTCGTGCCACATCAATTTTAGTCTTCATCCATCTTCACCTCCAGACCATACATCCCTTTCCTCGGGTTATTAAAGCCAAGAGTATCATAATATGGAACTATCATCGCCACCCCGATATCCTTCTGCTGCATCCTTCTCAGTCTTTCGGCTATATCATCCTTATGATACGGCGAGATGATAAGATAAAATACACCTTCCTCCGCTCTCTTGATTTCAGCATCGAGAAGACGCAGGAATTCATCCTTGCCTGAAGAAGCAAGGATAGACGACAGGACCTTATCTATAGTCAGAGCGTGCGACATGTCAGAACCCTTACCGACAGCCGGAAGATTCACATGATCCTCGGTTATACGGAAGCTGACACTTTTCATATTTTCCATAGTATCGAACAGCCTGCCGCTCTTCCTGGTCATACCGTTTGAAACCAGGGAAACTCCTGTTTTCTTCTTCAGGAGATCTCTGGATATTGAACTTGCAAGAGATATGGAGGTCTCAAGCAGCCTGGTCGGATGGATCATATTTTCGGTATCAAGGTTTAGAAGAATACGCACCTCGCGGTCCATTGTATGATCATACAGATTGACCATAAGGTCGCTCCTCTTCGCCGACTGACGCCAGTTGATGCTTCTCATACCGTCAAAGCTGGTATAGTCCCTGATACCTCTGAAGGTCATATTGTCTTCGATCAGACTGTTTCTGGCAGCGATCTCACCCATTATGCCTCTCATAAGTTCATCATATTCACTTGATCTTATTTTCTTAGGAAATACATAAAGAAGGGAATTCTGTTCGAGCTGCTTTGCAAAGGTGGAAATAAGGAAGAAATCCCTGACGTGCACCGTACAGCTCGGAATATCATAAACTCCCCTTTTGGTTCCGTGAAATGAGTGCCTTCTTATGATCCTCTGATTACCGAGGATCGAGAAGGCATCATTCTTATAATAGAGATCCGTCACGGCGGAATTCTCATTTTCATCAAATACAAAAGATCTGTCTACCGAATATTTCAGATGAAATACCGGCAGCGGAAGCAGCTTTCTGTTTTCTATCTCAAGGGTGAGGGTTGCATCCTCACCACATTCCAGATGATTTTTGTCAAAACTAAGTCGTGCCAGAAGACCCCTGTCCCAGTTTCTCCTGTACATATTTCTCTGAAATGCAAATATGAAACAAAAAATAAGAAAAGCTATAAGTAAACTCACTTTGTCCAGTTCTCCGTAGGTACTGCTACCGACTTAATCACTTCATTAATAACAGCCTTGCATTCACCGATAGACTGTACTCCCGAAGCGGTAATGATTCTGTGTCCGAAAACATAAGGAGCAAGGAATCTCACATCATCCGGAATGACATAGTCACGACCGGAGATTGCCGCAAATGCCTGCGACATCCTCATCAGAGCAAGACTTGCTCTCGGACTGACGCCCGCGATCAGCTTCGATGAATTCCTTGTTGCTGCCGCTATGTCAACTATATATTCTTCAATACATTTATGGACAAATACAGTCCTTATACTCTCAGCCGCGCTGAGTATATCCTCGCAGCTGCATACGGCCGCGATCTCCTCGAGAGGATCATCGGTCTTGTATCTTTCAAGAACAGCTGTCTCCTCTTCTCTTGAGAGACTGTCCATCGAAAGTCTTATCATAAAACGGTCGAGCTGAGCCTCAGGAAGCGGATAGGTTCCGGTCGTTTCGATCGGGTTCTCGGTCGCGATTACAAGAAACGGTTTCGGAAGCGGTATCGTTTCACGATCGATGGTGCAGTTTCTCTCCTCCATCGCTTCAAGTAAGCTGGACTGCGTCCTCGGAGTTGCACGGTTTATCTCATCAGCAAGAAGAATATTTGTAAATACCGGTCCCTTGACCAGATGGAACTCCTCATCCTTCCTGCTGAATACATTGATTCCCGTAATATCCTGCGGCATCAGATCAGGTGTGAACTGAACTCGCTTCATCTCTCCGTCAATGCTCTTCGCAATACACTTTGCAAGAGTCGTCTTGCCCGTACCGGGATTGTCCTCAAGAAGGACATGCCCACCGGCTAGGATAGCTGCGAATATCAAAGAGAATGTTTCATCACGGCCAACGATGCACTTTCTGACATTTTGTAAAACCTTTAAATATATATCGCGGATAATCATTTTAATTCCTTATTTCCGTTAACACAGAAATCGGACAGATAGTGTTGAGCTAATATTGCTCGATTTGCGTGAAAACAAATACGAATGCTTCGTAATTTTGCAAAAATCGGAGGCGAAACTGGAGCGGCTATACAAATTACAACGATATGCAATCTTGCGCCGCGGAATTTTGCGGAGATTTTTAGCAAAATCTGAAGCAGGCGTATATTGTTTTAGCAAATCGTTAGCACATTAGCGAAACACTGTTTGGACGATTCTGTATAAATAAATCAATTAACTAAAGTATTCAACACCTGATTCAAATATCTGCTGATCCTTCTCACCAAAGATATTTATATATGTTGCGGTAGAACGTCTCTCTGAGTGGCCCATCTTACCGAGGATACGACCTGTTGCATCGGTGATTCCTTCGATTGCCATGTAAGATGCATTGATATTGTAATCTTCATCCATCGTAGGATTGCCGTTAAGATCAACGTACTGAGTGGCAACCTGTCCGTTCTCGAAGAGCTTCTTAAGCCATTCGTCATTGGCAACGAAACGTCCTTCGCCGTGTGACATAGCGATTGAGTATACTCCGCCGAGCTCAGCACGTCTAAGCCATGGTGACTTATTTGAAATAACCTTGGTGTAAGCCATCTTAGACTGGTGACGTCCGATAGAGTTACGTGCAAGTGTTGGGCTGTTCTCGCTCTGTGCTCTTACCTCTCCGTAAGGAAGAAGGCCGAGCTTGAGAAGTGCCTGGAAGCCGTTACAGATACCAAGTACCAGACCATCTCTCTCATGGATAAGCTTCATAAGCTCATCAGCTATCTTCTGGTTTCTGAAAGCGGTAGCGATGAATTTGCCTGAACCGTCCGGTTCGTCGCCGGCTGAGAAACCTCCCGGGAACATCACTATCTGTGACTGGCTGATAGCCTTCGTAAAGGCATCAACCGAATCCCTTATACCCTCAGCATCCATATTGTTAAGTACTATCGTTGTAACATCCGCTCCGGCTCTTTCAAACGCATGAGCAGAATCATATTCGCAGTTGGTTCCCGGAAATACAGGGATAAATACGCGAGGTCTCGCAACCTTGTTCTTGGCAACAAGAACAGTCTTTGCCTCATAAAGCCCTGTATCGATCTTCTTGTCTTCTACATGTGATCTTGTCGGGAACACCTTTTCAAGCTTTCCTGTCCATATATCAACTGCCTCATCAACTGAAAGCTTGCTGTTTCCATAGCTGAAGAAGCCGTCATCAGTAACTTCACCGATAACTGTATATGGTGCGCTGAGCTTCTCAAGATTTTCAGGATCAATCTCAACGATGATTGAACCGTAATCTCTACTGATAAGATCTTCTTTAGAGAGAACCTTGTCATCAAGCTTTACGCCGTATTTATTACCAAATGCCATCTTGCTGACAGCCTCTATCACACCGCCGAAGCCTACTGCAAATGATGACTCGATGAGATCTGCCTCAACATCACTTCTCAGCTTAGCGTATTTCTCAAGTACATCATTGTAATCAGGAACAAGGAAGCTGTCCTTATTTACATCGAGCTTAAGGATAAGGTTGCCCGGCTTCTTAAACTCGGTTGTTACTATATTCATGTAGCTGTTGATATCAACGGCAAATGAACAGAGTGTCGGAGGAACATCGATATCATTAAATGATCCTGACATACTGTCCTTACCACCGATTGATGGAAGTCCGAGACCGATCTGTGCACTGTATGATCCAAGGAGAGCTGCAAGAGGCTTGCCCCAACGTGTCGCATCCTCTGTCATTCTTTCAAAATACTCCTGGAAAGTAAGTCTGATCTTGCTTACATCTCCGCCTGCAGCAGCGATCTTAGCTACTGAATGAAGTACCGCATAGATAGCTCCGTGATATGGGCTCCAGCTTGAAAGATATGGATCAAGGCCGTAGCTCATCATTGTTACTGTATCTGTCTTACCCTTAAGAACAGGGAGCTTAGCTGTCATGGTCTGGATAGGTGAAAGCTGGTATTTTCCACCATAAGGCATGGTAACTGTACCTGCACCGATGGTTGAGTCGAACATCTCAACAAGACCCTTCTGTGAACATACATTAAGGTCTGCAAGAACTGCCTTCCAGATATCAGCTGCATCTGCTGAATCATCAAGACCGAAAGCTGAAGCCTTCTTGGTCTCTGTGAAATAATCATCTCCTGAAGGAGTCTCAACTACTGCTGTTGTTTCCTGGTGAGCTCCGTTTGTATCGAGGAAGGCACGGCTAAGATCAACTATTGTCTTGCCTCTCCACTTCATTACAAGACGAGGGCTCTCTGTAACTGTAGCAACCTTAACTGCTTCGAGGTTCTCCTCTCTTGCATAGTCAAGGATCTTGTCTGCATCTGCAGGATCAACAACGAGAGCCATTCTCTCCTGAGATTCTGAGATGGCAAGCTCTGTTCCATCAAGACCTGCGTATTTCTTAGGAACAAGATCAAGATTGATATC
>DOVL01000293.1 GCA_003520105.1 Lachnospiraceae bacterium
CGCCTGCCGAGGCCGGAGCACATGAATTTGAAAATTATGCCTCCGGCTGGTGTCAGCCGGAGGTTTTTTACAGGCTTTAATAATAAAAAAAGAAGGAGGTGCAACCAAACAATGGCTGTAAATGCAAAGAAAGAGGCAATCGTAGCTGAGCTCAAAGAGCAGCTCACCACCGCTAAGGGTGTTGTGCTCACCGGCTACAAAGGCCTTACTGTTGCCCAGGATACCGAGCTTCGTCGCACTCTGCGCGAGGCTGGCGTGACCTATCATGTTGTGAAGAACACCATGCTCCGTTTCGCCGCTGAGGAGGCTGGTATCGAGGGTCTCTCCGAGCATCTCGAGGGCACCACTGCTTTCGCTTTCGCTGATGATGCCGTGGCTCCTGCCAAGGTCATCTGCGACTTCATCAAGAAGAACAAGCTGGAAGACACTGAGGTCCTGACCGTCAAGGTCGGTATGGTTGAGGGCAAGGTCATTGACGCAAACGAAGTCAAGGCCCTGGCATCCCTGCCCAGCCGCGAGGAACTCATTGCCAAGGCTCTTGGCAGCATGAACGCTCCTATTGCCAACACTGTCAATGTGCTGCAGGGCGTTATCCGCAAGGCCGTCTATGTGCTTGAGGCTGTCCGCGCTCAGAAAGAGCAGGCATCTGCCTAAGGCCCCTTGCATGACGAAGATAAATGCTTCGCCGTTGGTACTTAGTACCGTTAAATAAGAATTAAACGAAAGATTAAATTGGAGGTATATTGAAATGACTAAAGAAGAAATCATGGAAGCCATTGAGAGCATGACTGTCCTGGAGCTGTCCGAGCTCGTTAAGGCTATGGAGGAGAAGTTCGGCGTTAGCGCTGCTGCTCCTGTTGCTGTTGCTGCTGTTGGCGGTGCTGCTGCTGGTGCTGCTGCTGAGGAGAAGAGCGAGTTCACTGTTATGCTCGCTTCCGCTGGCGACAAGAAGATCAACGTTATCAAGGCTGTTCGTGAGGCTACTGGTCTCGGCCTGAAGGAAGCTAAGGCTCTCGTTGATGGCGCTCCTGCTGCTGTCAAGGAGAATGTTGCCAAGGCTGAGGCTGAAGAGCTGAAGAAGAAGCTCGAAGAGGCTGGCGCTACTGTTGAGCTGAAGTAATTCAGTTTGACTGCATAAGCAAGTCATTTAAAAGCTGTGAGGAAGTGGATTACATCCACGGCCTCACGGCTTTTTTATTTTGGCTGGACAAAATAGCAGTCTTGTTCAATTTAAGGGGACGTTGAAATAAGCCTGACATAGTTTGTGTTATATTTCAAGCTTGTCCATGGCATATTTTGATTGCTACACTTGCCTGAAATTATTGGCTGGCGGTATAATTAAGCTAGAGCAAGGATTGTGAGGTGGAGACGCATGGCACCAGAAGAAAAAGCAAGGCTTGTGATAGATCGTAAACTGGAAGAGGCTGGTTGGATTATTCAGGACATGAAGGACCTTGATCCGTCTGCTGGTCTGGGGGTAGCCATTAGAGAGTATCCTACAGATACAGGAGAGGTGGACTATGCCCTTTTTGTCGATGGTAGGCCGGTAGGCGTAGTTGAAGCCAAGAGGACAGAAGCGGGCGAGAATATAACCACAGTTGAAGCGCAGACTGCGCGTTATGCAAATAGCAAGCTAAAGTACATAAAGTACGAATTTAAGATTCGTTTTGCTTATGAGGCAACTGATAAAATAATCCGCTTTACCGATTATAATGATATAAAGTACAGGTCACGACAAGTATTTTCGTTCTTTCAGCCCACTACCTTGAGTCGTTTAACTGTGATGTCAGATACTATCAGGAACAACTTGAAGAGAATGCCTAAATTGCTTAAGAGGGGATTTCGAGATTGCCAGATTGCAGCGTTGAATAATCTCGACAAGTCTTTTGCAGAAAACAGGCCGAAGGCACTGGTGCAAATGGCTACCGGTGCGGGCAAGACTTTTACGGCTATTACGGCATCTTACCGCCTTTTGAAACATTGCAAGTTCAAGAGAATTCTTTTCCTGGCAGATACCAGGAGCTTGGCAGAGCAGGCTGAGCGGGAGTTCAAAAGCTATCATCCAGTCGATGATTCACGTACTTTTGGTGAACTGTATAGCGTGCTAAGATTGCGAAAGTCACATATACCCAACGATGTAGAGGTATGTGTTTCCACCATACAAAGGATGTATTCTATCCTGAAAGGCGAAGAGTTGGATGAATCCGCAGAAGATTTCTCTGTAGGCAAGGATTCAAATGCTAATAGTCAAGTACCCAAACAGGTAGTTTACAACAAGAAATATCCACCGGAGTTTTTTGACTGCATAATTGTAGATGAGTGCCATCGTTCCATTTATAATGTTTGGAGTCAGGTATTGGAGTATTTTGATGCTTTTCTGGTGGGACTGACGGCTACACCGGATAAAAGGACACTGGCATATTTCAACGAGAACATTGTCAGCGAATATACCAGAGAACAGGCTATTGTAGATGGAGTAAATGTTGGCGAAGATATATTTATCATTGACACTGAAATCAGCCAGAAGGGCGGAAAGATATTAAAGCAGGCTATTGAGAAGCGGAACCGTCTTTCCCGTGAGAAACGTCTTGAAGTGATGGAAGAAGATTATGAGTATGATTCCAAGCAACTGGATAAGGCGGTAGTCAATCCCAGCCAGATTCGTACTGTCATTAGGACATTCAAGGATGCTTTGAAAAATGTACTTTATCCCGAGCGCGATGAGGTACCCAAGACCCTTATTTTTGCCAAGACAGACAGTCATGCTGATGATATTATCAACATTGTGCGTGAAGAATTTGCTGAAGGCAATGAGTTTTGCAAGAAAATCACTTGTGCAGCGGATAAGCCGGAAGAGGCATTGGCAGCCTTCCGCAATGAATTTTATCCCCGAATAGCTGTTACTGTCGATATGATTGCTACTGGTACAGATGTAAAGCCTATTGAATGCCTTATATTCATGCGGGATGTACGCAGCAAGGGATATTTCGAGCAGATGAAGGGACGTGGCACACGCACGATCAGCAAGGAAGATTTGCAGAAGGTTTCGCCCTCGGCTAAAGATGGCAAAGACCGCTTTATCATTGTTGATGCAGTGGGAGTTACCAAGTCCCGCAAGACTGATACCAGACCCTTGGAAAGAAAGCCATCTGTTAGCCTGAAGCAACTGATGATCAATGTGGCTTTGGGGGCGAAGGACGAAGACACGCTGACTTCTTTGGCTAACAGGATTATTCGTCTGGGTAGCAGAATGGATAAAAAGGAACATAAAGAGTTCCGTGAGATGATAGGTGCACCTACTAGCAAAATAGCGGGTAACCTTCTTGATGCTTTTGATGAAGATAAAATCAAGGGTGCTGCTGAACTCAAATTCTATACTGAAACACCTAGCCGTGAACAGATGGAAGAGATTCAGAAGGATATGCTGAAAGAGGCAACGAAGCCTTTTTACAATCCGCAGAATCGCAATTTTATCGAAAAAATCCAGAACAGCCATGATCAGATTATTGATAGTGTCAATATTGACGAGGTTGTATTTGCTGGCTTTGAAAAGAGCCAGAAGCAGAAAGCTGATGAGGTAATCTCGTCGTTCAGAGATTTCATAAAGGCGAACCGCAATGAATTAATTGCCCTGGGCATTATTTACAACCGCAAGTATAAAGAACGTCCTATGGTGATTGCGAAGCTGAAGGAGCTGTATCAGCAGTTGAAGGTAAAGGGCATAGGTGTGCAGGCTATATGGGACAGCTATGCCGTGGAAGAACCGCAGAAAATACCCCAAGGGACTAAAACGCAACTGACTGACCTGGTGGCACTTATCCGTTATGAGACTGGCATGATTAAGAAATTGGAGCCCTTTGCTGACAGGGTACGGCATAACTTTATGAAATGGACGTTCAAGGAAAATATAGGTAGTGATCATTTTTCGGAGGAACAGCTGGAATGGTTGCGTCTTATTCGTGACCACATCATTGCTTCCTTGAGTATTGTGCCAGAAGATTTGGAACGCAGTCCTTTTGACAGCTTAGGAGGAATGGGACGGTTCTATGTATTGTTTGGGGAAAATTACGAGAAGTTGTTGCATGAGTTGAATGTTAAGTTGGTGGCATAAGGAGAAGTTGAGTGGATTGGAAAGAATATAGTTTAGGTGAGTTGTTGGATTATGAGCAACCAGCTAAGTATATTGTGAATAGTACTGAGTATAATAATGCGTACAAAACGCCAGTATTAACTGCGGGAAAGTCTTTCATTATCGGATATACTAATGAAAAAGACGGAGTGTTCGAGGAACTGCCAGTTATAATATTTGATGATTTTACTACAGCAACACAATATGTGAACTTTAGATTTAAGGTCAAATCATCAGCTATGAAAATACTGAAGCCAAAAAAAGAATTAGTTAATCCTAAGTTTATTTATTATAGGATGCAGAATATACAATTGGATCATAGTACACATAAAAGGTACTGGTTGCAACACTATTCTAAACTACGTGTTGCAATTCCGGACTTGATAGAACAGCAACGTATTGTTTCTCGCATAGAAGAATTGTTTTCTGAATTAGATGCGGGGATTGAGGAGTTAAAGAAGATAAAGAATAAATTAGGAATTTATAGACAGGCGATTCTAAAAGAAGCCTTCAAAAAAAACAATCAGTGGGAAACGTTTGAGTTTCAAGAGTTACTAGAAGATATGAGAAATGGTTATGGAAAAAAGCCTACTGATAATGGTGACTATAAGATTTTGAAAATAAGTGCTGTACGAAGCATGAATTTGGATCTGCATGAATGTAGGCAGAATAGCTCTGAATTCAATGATAAAGAAATAATTAAAGAGAATGATTTGTTATTTACTAGGTATAATGGTAGTAGTGAATTGGTTGGTGTTTGTGCGGCTGTACCAGAATTGAAGGATACTTATGCTTATCCTGATAAGATAATAAGATGCAGGCTAAAATTTAATAATTCAAATCATGCGAGATTCTTACAATATTATATAAATCAAGGTGAAGCTCGTATGTATATTAGAAGTAAAATAAAAACAACATCTGGACAAAATGGTATAGCTGGTAGTGATATAAAAAAATTATGTATTTATTTACCATCGTTGGAGATTCAAGAGAGAATAGTTTCTTATCTTGACGAAAAGATGTCTAATTGTGATAAAATAACAACTGTCATTGAAAATGCTATATATAAAGCTGATATGATGAGACAAAGTATATTGAAGCAGGCGTTTGAGGGGAGATTATAAATTTTGATAAATTCATCAGCAATCGTAAGCAAAATATGGGCACTCTGCAATCCTTTGCGTGATGATGGCCTCTCTTATGGCGATTATCTGGAACAGCTCACCTACCTTATCTTCCTGAAAATGGCTGACGAATATTCCAAGCCTCCTTATAACAGAGATTTGGGAATCCCAACAGGCTATACCTGGAATGACTTGCGTTTTGAAACAGGAGCCGATTTGGAAGAACAGTATAAGGATACGTTGGAGAAACTGGGGGAGCAACCGGGAATCCTCAAGAAGATTTTTCAGGGGGCTGTCAACAAAATCCATAACCCTGCCATCTTCAGCAAGATAGTAAAAACCATAGATGAAGAAAAATGGTCTGCTATGTCTGCTGACGTTAAAGGTGAGATTTACGAGGGGCTGCTCCAGAAAAATGCAGAAGACGTAAAAAGCGGTGCAGGGCAATATTTTACACCACGCCCCTTGATTAAGACCATCGTGAAGTGTGTCAGACCCAAGCCTATGAAGACCATTGCTGACCCTTGCTGTGGCAGTGGGGGATTTTTGCTGGCAGCAAACGAATTCCTTTCTAACGGCAAAAACTACAGCCTAGACCGCGATGAAAAAGAGTTCCTCAAAAACGATACCTTCTTTGGCAACGAAATTGTGGTGAATACTTTCAAACTGTGTTTGATGAACTTGTATCTGCATAGTATTGGCGATATTTACAAAAAGAAGGATAAAGACGGAAAATGGGTAGAGCCTAAAGTTCCCATCACTAGAGGTGATGCTCTTTTAGCAGATGATGGTGTTAGAGTAGATTACGTACTTACGAATCCTCCATTTGGCAGGAAGTCATCTATGACTTTTACCAATGAAAGAGGTGAGCAGGAAGAAGAAGATTTGACCTACAATCGGAGTGACTTTTGGACTACTACCAGCAACAAGCAGCTGAACTTTGTCCAGCACATCAATACTATGTTGAAAGTAGATGGAGAAGCTGCAGTAGTCTTGCCGGATAATGTGCTTTTTGAAGGCGGGGCAGGAGAAACTGTGCGGAAGAAGCTTTTAAGCACCTGTGACCTGCATACTATTCT
>DOVL01000142.1 GCA_003520105.1 Lachnospiraceae bacterium
CCCGCAGCAAGTGCTGTACAGTTGCCTTCATTGGCAGCGATTATATGATGATCCTTATCTATACCATATGTGTTCATCAGATAGTTACAGAGAGCCTTCAGCTGGCTGTCAGGAACTCCTGTATAAAAATCTGAACCGATTATTTCAACTAACTTTTCAACCTGCATGTTCTTTATCCTTTTCTTTTAATTCAACCACATAATGCCACTGATATAATCAATCATACACCACCAATCATATACAGTTGATCATTTACATCGTTATATCGTTCATCCTCAGATAATTATTTATCGTTATTACCTACAGCTCATCAATCAGCGTAATAATATCTTTAATAGGGAGCAGTCTGTCATCTACTTCCTTCGCTCTGTGATATCTGAGAATATCCTCCGCTGTCTGCTTCATCGCAGGGAATGCACTTCTTGTGAGCTGGTTAGCGTAGATAACTATATTTACGCCGTGCTCAGCAAGTTCTTCCTCAGTGATGATGTTAAATGACGATGGTACAACAACGATCGGTGTTTTCTTGTCAACTGCTCTGAACTTGTCACAGAACTCAAGTATCTCTGCAGGATCCTTCTTTCTGCTGTGGATCATTATACCATCCGCACCGGCTTTAACAAAAGCGAAAGCTCTCTCGAGCGCATCCTCCATACCTCTCTCAAGGATAAGGCTCTCGATCCTGGCAATGATCATGAAATCATCTGTCAGCTGTGCAGCCTTGCCTGCAGCGATCTTCGCGCTGAAATCCTCGATGCTTGCCTGAGTCTGTTCAACCTCGGTACCGAATAGACTGTTCTTCTTGAGCCCGGTCTTGTCCTCGATGATAACGGCGCTCACGCCCATTCTCTCAAGGGTTCTGACGTTATATACAAAATGCTCTGTGAGTCCGCCTGTATCGCCATCAAGGATGATAGGCTTGGTAGTAACCTCCATAATATCATCGATTGTTCTGAGACGTGAAGACATATCAACAAGCTCGATATCAGGCTTGCCCTTTGCGGTACTGTCGCAGAGTGAGCTTACCCACATTGCATCGAACTGATCAAGTTTTCCGTCATGCTCAACAACGGTCTTCTCAACGATAAGTCCCGTAAGTCCGGAATGTGCCTCCATAACCTTAACGACCGGCGTCATCTCGATAAGCTGGTGAAGTCTCTTACGTCTGTATTCAGGCATCGAAAGCTTCTCTCTGAGCTGCATATCGATCTTTTTAACGCGTTCATTGTAAGTATAAGGTATATCTATCAATTCGCCGCCATAAGCGCCCAGAAGCTCTGCTACGTGCTTTCTGATGGCACTTTCAGGGCCTTCCTGCCAGTTGTCGCCATGAACTACATAATCAGGCTTTACAAGAGCAATAACATCATCGTAGAGCATATCATTCTGGATAACGACATCATCCACTCCTTCGACCGATTCGTAAAGCTTAACTCTCTCTTCCTGCGAAATGGTCGGAAATTTGTTATATCTGATCAGAGCTTCGTCAGAAAGCGCTCCGACGATTACTCTTCCGAGCTTCTTCGCCTCGTTTATTATATTCAGATGTCCGTCATGAATAACATCCGTACAAAAACATGTGTATACTGATTTCATCTTTATATCTCCAAAATCACTTTTTCAACTTATATATCCAATATATCCGTTCAACCTGTCAATTCAATTCCGCTTAATCAATTAATATTTTTATATCGCTCAATACTTGATTGGAATTGCTACGTTGTACTCCTCCAGTGCTGCTCTGAACACCTTGAAGAAGTCCTTGATATCATCTGCATCAATCGCCCCGAGAGCGCAGAGTCTGAATGTATTTGTCGTACTGATCTTACCCGGATAGATCGTAAATCCGCGCTCATAGCAGTAATCATGTACCTTCTCGAAATCCCAGTTCGGATCATTCGGATAGATAGCGGATGAAACGAGTCCTGCACGATTCTCCGGCTTGATAACCTGCTTGAAGCCGAGCTCATCGAGTCCTTCGTTAATTGCATTGAAGACTCTTGTGTGTCTGGCCCACTTTGCTTCCTCGCCCTCTGCCCAGTATTCCTTGAGCGCCTGAATAGTCGCATAGATGGTCTGTACAGGAGGTGTGAAATGCATCTCACCGGTTTCCTCGAAGAACTTATACTGCAGATAAAGATTGCAGTAATATGAACGTGTCGGGAAGTCTTTCGACTTCTCTATGATTGCTTTGTTACCGACTACGAATGAAAGACCTGTAAATGACATCAGACCCTTCTGAGCAGACGCCATGCAGAAGTCAATGTTATCCTTTTCGATATCTATCGGTCTCATTGCATATGTACTGGTTGTATCAACAGTGAAGATTGCACCGTACTTATGAGCCAGCGCACCGATCTCGCGAATCGGATTAAGGATACCTGTACCGGTCTCGTTGTGTGTTGTATGTACAAGTCCGATGTCAGGATTATTTTTCAGTGTCTCTTCAACTTTCTCCAGATCAGGAAGCTCGTCAACAGGGAACTTCAGATCGATGTAAGGAAGCTTATAAAACTGGCAGATCTCAACTGCTCTCGTGCTGTATGCCCCATTATTAACCACAAGAACCTTCTTGCCTTCATCAAGAAGTGAATTGATGCAGACATCAATATTGATGGTACCGGATCCGCAGAACAATACGCTTGTGTATTTCTCCAGATCACCATGTACGATCTTCACAAGATCCTCGCGGATTCCCTTCATGAGTCCGCCGAACTCCTTCTCTCTCGGACAGATATCAGGTACAACCTGTGCGTACTTTACAGTATCTGTCGTTGTTGATGGTCCCGGGTTTAAAAGTATATTTCTCTTGATTGATTCCACTTTATTTTACCTCGCATCTTTATTATGTATCGAACCGGATGTTTAACGCATACCAGCTCCTATGCCTATTAACAAACTATACATTATACGCATCATCAAGTGCCTTCAGTTCATCGAAGGTATCGATCTCCACGATGTCCTCATCGAAGCATTCTCTGACTTCAACC
>DOVL01000158.1 GCA_003520105.1 Lachnospiraceae bacterium
TTCAATCCTGAAGTACAGAAGAAGGCTATCGGTGATACGGAGCCTATTACCTGCAGACCAGCTGACAATATTCCGGATATGCTCCCTGAATTTGAGAAGAAGGTTGCTCCTTACAAGCAGCAGGATGAGGATGTTCTTTCATACGCTCTGTTCCCACAGGTTGCTACTGATTTCTTCAAATACAGAGATGCTCAGCAGAAGAAGGTTGATGTCAGCCTTGCTGATACAGAGAACAAGACTTACCCTGTATAATGTTTTATATTCAATATCATTAATTACTTAATGGATTGCAACAAGGAGCAATAAATATCATTTGATCTTTATTGCTCCTTGATTGTTTTAATATGTTTCATTTCGTTGTTTAATATTTATCTATAGGGTTATAACATGAAGAAGAAAATGATCATAATAGGTGCCGGGGCGGCAGGTCTTATGGCTGCGTATTCAGCTTCGGATACCTACGATGTTACGATAATTGAAAAGAATGAAAAGGCCGGTAAGAAGATATATATTACCGGAAAGGGGCGCTGTAACCTTACAAATGCCTGCGACAGGGAGGAGTTTATGAATAATGTTGTTCATAATAATAAATTCCTCTACAGCTCGCTTGCGGCTTTTGATCAGAAGGCTGTTATGGACCTTTTTGAATCTCTCGGAATGCCGATTAAGGTTGAAAGAGGCAACAGAGTATTTCCTGTTTCGGACAGAGCTTCAGATGTAACTAAAGCTCTGACGGATGAGTTGAAAAAACGCAGAGTGAAGATACTCTACAATACTGAAGCACGTAGCATACTTACTGAAGATATTGTCGAAGTTTCCGAAATTTCAGCCCCTAAAAATAGTATTGCATCTGATGATATTCCAAATATAGAAATTGATTATGAGGATGCACATGATAATATGTCTCATTCGGATAAATATAAAAAGGCCAAGAAAAACAAAGGCCCTATCGGCCGAGTTATCGGAGTTGAAACAAGCAAGGGGCGTTTCCCGGCTGATGTAGTAGTTGTTGCAACAGGCGGCCTGTCATATCCGACGACAGGCTCTACAGGAGACGGCCTCCGATTCGCAAAGGATCTCGGACTCAAAGTTACTGATACATTTCCGGCTCTTTGCCCTCTCAATATTAAGGGTGAAGAGTGTAAGGCAATGATGGGACTTTCTCTGAAGAATGTCAGAGCAGAGTTTTATTCCGAAACAAAGAATAAAGAAAAGAAAAATAATAAAAAACTGAAGCCTTTTTATGAGGACTTCGGAGAAATGCTTTTTACTCATTTCGGAGTGAGTGGACCGATAGTTCTTTCAGCATCAAATTATATTTGTGACCATGATTCGGAAGAACTGTATATGGTCGTAGACCTTAAACCGGCTCTTAGTATGGACGAACTTGTTGCAAGAATTGAGAGAGATTTCTCAGCCTTTCATCTCAGAGAATTCAGTAATTCATTGGGGCAGCTCCTTCCAAGGCTTATGATTCCTGTTATTATTGAAAGGTCAGGTATAAAGCCGGATAAAAAGGTAAGTAATATTTCTGCGGATGAGATAAAACATCTGGCGGAATGCTTAAAGAATTTCAAGTTAGATATAATCGGACTCAGAAGCTATAACGAGGCTATAATCACCAGAGGCGGTGTAGCCATCAGCGAGATAGACCCGAAGACCATGGAATCAAAGAAAATAGAAGGTCTCCGGTTTGCAGGAGAAGTGATCGATCTGGATGCAAAAACAGGTGGATTTAATCTGCAGATTGCATGGAGCACAGGCTACGCTGCAGGAAGATAATTGTGGCGCTCCCTTATATAAATGTGGTATAATAAAACAGGGTATTTTGTTAAACATTTATAAGGAGGAGGGTTACTGTATGAATATTGATCAAGTGGCTTTTGGGCAGGTAGCAATTACACTCGCAAAAAACTATGACAGCATGTATTACGTGGATATTGAATCCGATAATTTTATAGAATTCTTTCATTCACAAATGCTAAATGAAATGAATCTTCCCGAGCAGGGAACCAACTTTTTTGAATTCATGAGAGAACAGACACACAGGGTCGTCCATCCGGATGATCAGAGTTATATTCTTAACCTTCTTAACAAGGATGCTTTGCTGGGAAAGTTAAGAGAAAATAATTCCAGCATAGCTGTCTGCAGGTTCATACTGGGTGGAGAAATCTTTCATATCTGTCATGTCAGCATTCTTTGTGATGACGGAAAGCATATTCTTGGCTGCATCAAGAATATTGAAAATGAATATCAGGAGAGAGAAGCTCAGGATCAGATCCTTCAGTCGGTTGAGCGACTGGCGAGGATGGATGAGCTGACAGGAATAAAGAATAAAAACGCATATACCGAGCGTGTCAATGAGATTGAATTCATGATACGTAACAAAGATGTGGATATGGAATTTGCCGTTGTAATGTGCGATATCAATGATCTGAAAAGGATCAATGATACAAGGGGACACAGCTTTGGTGATGAATCGATCCAGAAGGCAAGCCGAATGATAGGTGATATTTACGAAAACAGTTCGGTATACAGAATTGGTGGCGATGAGTTTGTTGTCATAGTTAACGGGGATGATTATAAGAAGCGTGATCACCTGTTTTATAAGCTTCGTAAAGAATCCGAAACAAATGCCAAGCAGCGTTCCGGGCCGGTTGTTGCATGCGGTATGGCTGTTTATAATGGCAGCGTGGACAAGGGCTACTATGAAGTATTTGAACGAGCAGATCGTCATATGTATGATAACAAGAAGAAACTCAAATCAGGTAATTATGCAGGAGTAATTCTAAGACCTGTAGTTGAAAATGCTACGATCCCTAGCAGCAGAAAAAGAAATCTTGATAAACTGTTCGGAGCAATGTATACCATGGCCGGAGACGGATATGTATTTCTGACTGATCTTAGATACAGCTTCTCAAGATGGTCACTTTCTCTGGTTAACGATTTTGGTCTTCAATCCGAATATATGTATCATGTGGAGAAAATATGGGAGAACTGCATACATCCTGATGATCTGGAAAGATATCATGAGGTTGTTGGGTCTGTTTTAAAGGGTGATTCGGTTCTTTACCCTATCAGTTATCGTGCACAGATGGCTGATGGCACATATGTGATCCTCAGGCCGAGAGGATTTGTTTTGAATGATAATGATGGCGTTCCGGAGTATTTCGGCGGAATAATCATTCCACAATAAATGATATTTTGCAGTATATAACACAGGGAGTGTTAATACTGTGTATTATCTGTTGGGCAAAATATATTATTGACACCAACATTATAAATATAACACGCATAAGGAGAATGTCATGAATATAGCAATTGACGGACCTGCAGGGGCGGGTAAAAGCACAATAGCCAGACTGGCTGCTAAAAAACTTGGATTTATCTATGTTGATACAGGAGCGATGTACAGAGCGATAGCTCTCTATCTTATCTGGAAGGAAATTGATCTTAATGATGAGGCTGCTTTGGAGAGGGCTCTGGACAGAGTGAAGATAAATATAGTTTATGAAAAGGGAGTTCAGCACGTATTTCTCAATCTTCAGGATGTATCAGCTGAGATAAGAAGTGAGAAGGTCAGCATTATGGCTTCAAAGTCATCAGCTCTCCTCCCTGTAAGAAATAAGTTACTTGATATTCAGCGCGATATAGCTGCCAGGAACGACGTTATCATGGATGGCAGAGATATCGGGACAAATATTCTTCCAAACGCAGAAGTTAAGATCTATCTTGACGCATCTCCGGATGTAAGAGCCAAGAGAAGATATGACGAGATGAAAAATAAAGGCGAGAAGCCTGATCTTGAATCAATTAAAGCAAACATCATAGCAAGAGACGAGCAGGACATGAACAGAAAGCTTGCTCCACTTAAGAAGGCAGACGACGCTGTCCTCATCGACAGCTCATATATGTCTATAGATGAAGTGGTGGAGGAAATCATCTCTCTTGCTAAGAAAGCTGAGAATTAATAAAACTTTGGATTACTCCAAATAAAGCCTCTGAAGGCGTATTCTTGCTACAACTGAAGAGGCTTTATTTTGGAGTAATTATACACTGTTTATAGGAGAACAATCGTTGAAAGTAATCGTAGCAAAAAAAGCAGGCTTCTGCTTCGGTGTAAAAAGAGCCGTAGACACAGCCTTCAAAGCAGCTGAAGATGATTCGGATGATAAAAAGCCTGTATTTACCTTCGGACCTATTATTCATAATAAAGAGGTTGTCGCCGAACTCGCCGAACATGGTGTCGGAATGGTTGATTCACTTGAAGAGTTAAAAAAGCTTCCGATTTCCAAAATCATAATAAGGTCTCACGGAATCGGCAGGGATGTTCTGAAGAACATCGAAGAAATGGGACATGAGATAATCGATGCAACCTGTCCTTTCGTAAAAAACATTCATAAGAAAGCTGATGAATCAACCGGTGAAGGAAAGACACTTATTATCACCGGAGATCCTGATCATCCTGAGGTTCAGGGCATCAAAGGGTGGTGCAACAATGAGCCTTATATCATCAGTGAAGTGTCAGATATTGATAAGCTTCCTGACAAAATCAAAGGTCAGCTTACGGTTGTTTCGCAGACCACATTTAATGCAAAAAAATTTAAAGATATAGTTGAATTATTGCATAAAAAATATTATAATATCATTGTTTGTAATACTATCTGCAATGCGACAGCTGAGAGACAGGAAGAAGCGGAGAAGCTTTCGGCCCAGGTTGATGTAATGATCGTCATTGGAGACAAGAGTAGCTCAAACACAAAAAAACTATATGAAATAAGCAGACAGCAATGTAAAAATACTTACTATATACAGACACTTAATGACTTGGATTTGACTGTTATTGAATCCGCTAGTAGGGTAGGTATTACTGCTGGGGCATCTACCCCGAGAAATATTATTAAGGAGGTTCATGACAGCATGTCGGAAGCAAATGAATTTGAAAAATTATTACAGGAAGAGGAGAATTTCTCTATCAGAACAGGCCAGATAGTTGAAGGTACTGTTATAGGTGTTAAGCCTGAAGAGATAATTGTCGATATCCACTATAAATCAGAAGGTATCGTTACAAGAGAAGAGTATTCAAATACTCCAAACATCGATCTCACAACAATCGTTAAAGAGGGAGATCCAATCACAGTTAAGGTTATCAAGACTAACGATGGTGAAGGACAGGTTGTCCTTTCATATAAGAGAATCGCAGCTGAGAAGGCATATGCTAAGCTTGAGGAAGCATTCAATAACGAGGAAGTTCTTACAGGAACAGTTACACAGGCTCTTCAGGGTGGTCTCAGCGTAACAGTAGACGAGTGCAAGATATTTATACCTGCAAGTCTTGTTTCAGATTCATATGAGAGAGATCTCAAGAAATATGAGGGACAGGAAGTTGAGTTCGTTCTTACAGAGTTCAACATCCCTAAGAGAAGATTTATCGGTAACAGAAAGAAGATCATCGTTGAGAAGAAGGCAGCTCTTGCTAAGGAGCTCTTCGATCGTATCGAGGTTGGTCAGACAGTTGAAGGTACAGTTAAGAATGTAACAAACTTCGGTGCATTCATCGATCTCGGTGGTG
>DOVL01000256.1 GCA_003520105.1 Lachnospiraceae bacterium
CAGCTTTACGGCGAGAGCGAGGGTAAGGATGGCAAGGGTATCTTCCCTACAGCTGTTGATTTCACAACAGACCTTCATTCTCTCGGACAGTTCATCCAGCAGGGTACAAAGAACCATTTCGAGACATTTATAAATGTACTTAATCCAAGAAAGACTGTTATGATGCAGCTTGAGGATACAGATCTTGACGGACTTAACTATCTTGCAGGCAAGGACGTTGATTTCATCAATAAGTGTGCTATGAACGGAACCATCCTCGCTCACGTTGACGGAGATGTTCCTAACATCAGAATAGACATGGAAGCTATCGACGAGCTTTCACTCGGCGAGCTCTTCTACAAGTTTGAGTTTGCATGTGGTGTAAGCGGATACACACTTGGTGTAAATCCATTTAACCAGCCGGGCGTTGAGAGCTACAAGAAGAACATGTTCGCTCTTCTTGGCAAGCCTGGTTATGAGGAGAAGACAGCTGAGCTTAAAGCACGTCTCGGTAAGTAATTAATTGGGATGATCCTGCATTAACAGAATTATCCATGGTGAAAATATGAGTGATGAGAAGATTACGCTTATCGCACCATGTCATTTTGGACTTGAGGCGGTTCTTAAGCGTGAGATCATAAATCTCGGATACGAGATAGAAAATGTCAGCGACGGCAGAGTCACCTTCAGGGGTGACATGCAGGCCATCGCAAGGGCAAATATTAATATCAGAACGGCTGAACGTATACTGCTCTCTTGCGGAAGCTTCAGAGCAGAAAGCTTTGATGACCTTTTTGAGGGCGTTAAGGCTATTCCGTGGGAGAAATATCTTCCTCGAAATGCAAAGTTCTGGGTTACCAAGGCGACTACCAACAGAAGTACGCTCTTCAGTGCATCAGCAATCCAGTCCATCGTGAAGAAGGCGATGGTCGACAGGATGAGCCAGACTTATCATACGAATCGTTTTGATGAGGATGGTGATGAGTATCCGGTAAGGGTATTTATCATGAAGGATGAAGTGGAGATAACGCTTGATACAACGGGCGTTTCGCTTCACAAGAGAGGCTACAGGAAGCTGGTAGGTAAAGCTCCTATCTCGGAGACGCTTGCGGCGGCACTCATCATGCTTACGCCGTGGCATGCGGACAGAATACTTGTGGATCCTTTCTGCGGCAGCGGTACATTTCCGATAGAGGCGGCTATGATAGGTGCAAATATAGCACCGGGTCTTAACCGTGAATTTACTTCTGACAAGTGGCTCAAGTTTATGACAAAGCAGCAGTGGTATGAGGCTTATGACGAGGCTGCTTCACTTGAGAAGAAGGATATAGAGATGAATATCCAGGGATACGATCTTGATCCCGAGATAATCAGATGCGCAATGACCAATGCGAAAGACGCAGGAGTCGACAGATTCATCCATTTTCAGGCAAGGGATGTAAAGGATCTCAGAAATCCTAAGCCTTATGGTTTCCTTATTACCAATCCTCCTTACGGAGAGAGACTTGAGGACAGGAAGGATCTGCCGGAGCTGTATAAGGTAATAGGAGAAAGCTACGGCAATCTTAAGGACTGGTCGATGTTTATCATCACGTCCTACGAGGATGCTGAAAGATATATCGGCAGAAAGGCGGATAAGAACAGAAAGATATATAACGGAATGATCAAGTCTTATTTTCTGGCATATATGGGTGCAAAACCACCAAAGGCGAAAAAGTGAAAAAACTGATTTTTATTATAGTGCTGCTAGTCATAGCAGCACTTGGATTTTATAAGGTATCTGATAAAAAAGAGGGCGAACCGAAAAGAACCGCTGAATATGACACTGCGGTTGAACAGTACAAGAAGCTTGTTATCGATCACAGCCATGAGAAAGAGCTGGATGTGAGACTTCAGGGGAAGAGCTTCGGAGGATATTACAAGGCCTATCTTGATGATAATCTTACCGTCATGATATCGGAGGATTTTCTGGAGGATGTAGTCGGCTGCTCCGTTGTCAGATACAAGGACGAAAAGATAAGGATAGACAGAGGGGAAAATACAATTATGATGAAGCTTGGCGAGCCGGGCTTCACGATCAACGGTGACAGTATTGAAACTGCTTCGTCACCGCTTATGACTATAGATGGCAAGATGTTTTTTCCTACAGAAGGACTGTTTCCGCTGTTTGATCTGGAATATCAATATGACTATATCGAGAATTATATTGATATAAAGCAGACCAGGAAGACATCGGCGCTCCCTGCAAAATACGATCTGAGAGATGTTGGAAGAGTAACACCTATCAGAGATCAGGGAAGGTTCGGAACCTGCTGGGCATTTGCTTCCCTCGGCGCGCTTGAAACAACTCTTATGCCTGTCGAGCAGAACAGTTATTCAACAGAGCACATGACTCTGAATAACAGCTACAATCTGGACCTTTCAACAGGTGGAGAGCATACCGTAAGTATCGCATATCTCGCTGCATGGCAGGGACCTGTTTATGAGAAGGATGATGTCTATGGTGACGGTGTGACCGACAAGACTCTTAAGGCGGTCAAGCACCTTGAAGAGGCCATAGTTGTTAAGGACAGAAACGATAATACGATCAAAACCGCAATCTTCAGATACGGCGGTGTTGAGACATCGCTTTTCCTTCAGATGGAATATACCGGAGAGAGTTCGGATTATTACAATGAAGAGACAGCGGCTTATTACTATGATGAGGAGAAGAGTCCTAATCACGATATAGTTATCGTAGGCTGGGATGATAATTATTCAAAGAGTAATTTCAAGAAGATTCCAGAGCACGACGGTGCTTATATCTGCAAGAACAGCTGGGGAACTGAGTTTGGCGATGATGGATATTTCTATGTTTCATATGACGACGTAAATATTTGCAGTCAGTCGATAGTATATACCAGACTTGCCGATGCGGATAATTTTGATAATATTTATCAGTCAGATCTTCTGGGATGGGTCGGACAGATCGGTTTCGGAAGTGATAACGGATATTTTGCAAACTGTTATACTGCCAAGAAGAAGGAGAAGCTTTGTGCGGTATCATTCTATGCCACAGACGATAATACAGAATTCTCGGTTTATGTTGTTCATAACTTTGATGATACCGACGATCTGAACAACAAGGTTCTGCTTTCGTCCGGAGAGACCAGGTACAGTGGTTATTACACTGTCAGAGTGGATGATCCGGAGATTCTTGAGAAGGGTGAAAAATACGCTGTTATAGTTTATGTTAAAACACCGGGCAGCACCAAGCCGATAGCAATCGAATACCGCGCCGACAAGCGTACCGAGATGGCTGATATCACGGACGGAGAGGGCTATATAAGTCTCTATGGCGAGGTCTGGCATAATGTTGAGCAGACACAGAGATGTAACGTATGTCTGAAGGCTTTTACGGATGACGTCGAAGAGGATGAATAAGCTTTGTAGTCACTTGAACATGAGATAGAATGTCCGCTTTCAACAGGTTGATAGGAGAATTATTATGAAGAAACTTATATTTGCAACAGGAAATAAAGATAAGATGCGTGAGATCCGTATGATCATGGCAGGACTTCCTTATGAAGTTTATTCCATGAAGGAGGTTGGTGCAGATCCTGATATCGTTGAGGATGGCACAAGCTTCGCCGAGAATGCGCTTATCAAGGCCAGAGCAGTGGCTGAGTATATAAAAGCAAACGGACTGAAGCTGCCGGAAGAAACGAGTGATGAGGCTGATGGAGTGAGCGGTTCTGATGAGGCACAGGCTGAAGAGATAGTAGTGCTTGCCGATGATTCCGGACTTGAGATAGATGCACTTAACAAAGAACCTGGAATATATTCCGCAAGGTATATGGGCGAGGATACCTCTTATCATATTAAGAATAAGAATCTGATTGACAGACTTGAGGGGGTTCAGGATGAAGACAGGACAGCAAGGTTTGTGTGCGCTGTTGCGGCTGTATTTTCAAACGGACGTGAAGAGGTAAGAGAAGCTACGATGGAAGGCCGTATCGGCTATGAAGAGAAGGGCGCAAATGGCTTTGGCTATGACCCTATCCTTTTCCTTCCTCAGTTTGGATGCATGTCTGCAGAGCTTGAGCCGGAGCAGAAGAATGCGATAAGCCACAGAGGCAAGGCTCTCAGAATGATGAGAGAGTGCCTGGAAGAAGCGTAGTTAAAGAGTTTATCCGGATGAGAATGTTGATTTCAGGGTGGAAATCAGCGATAGAACGAGGATTTTTTGATGATTGACGCAGAGAATAGAAAAGTTAAAAAACGTATTCTCATCATAAGCGATTCGCACAGGCATTCCGAATATGTGAAGGTTGCAATCGATAAATCGGGACCGTTTGACATGCTGATACATCTCGGAGATATAGAGGAGGATCCGGCGAAGATCAGAGAGTGGGCAGGCTGTCCGTGTTATTTCGTGAGAGGTAACTGTGATTACGACAATAAACTACAGATGTGTCATATCATCAATCTGCCGCCACATCGTATATTTGCTGTACATGGACATAGATATTCCATAAGAGAGGATACGCTCAGACTCGAATATGCCGCAAAGGAAGTAGGCTGCGATATAGCTCTCTTCGGGCATACGCATGTGCCATATATATTTGAAGCACCGGACATAAAGATAGTGAATCCGGGAAGCTGTGCGCTTCCTCGCCAGTATGACAGAAAGAAAACCTATGTTGTACTGGAGCAGGATGAAGCAGGTGATGTGAAGTTTACATTCTGTAATTTAGACCGAGCTGAATGATCATTATGAATAGTATTTTGTTAAATATCTTGTGTTTTTCCGGAATCTGACCGGATGAGTGAAGATTTGAATGGAGGGTTCGTTTGAAGAAGGGCGATATAATTGAAGGAGTAATAGATAAATACAGCTTTCCAAATAAGGGAAGCATGATGGTTGAGGACAAGAGAGTTACCGTTAAGGGAACGCTTCCGGGTCAGACAGTACGAGGCAGGGTCATTAAGAAGAAGGCCGGCCTTTATGAGGCTGCTGTAATCGATACCCTGAAGCCGTCTCCGCTTGAAACGAAGAAGCCGGTTTGTCCTCATTTTTTTGAATGCGGAGGCTGTACTTATCAGACGCTGTCATACACCAATCAGCTGAAGGTTAAAGAGAAGATGGTGAAGGAGCTGATAGACAGTTTTCTGGATAACGCTGTCTGGGAGGGCATAATAGCGTCTCCTTCGCAGTGGCATTACAGAAACAAGATGGAATTCACCTTCGGTGACGCGGAGAAGGACGGACCGCTTACTCTCGGACTTCACAGACAGTATTCGAACTATGACATACTGTCCATAGAAGGCTGTGCCATCGTAAATAAAGCCTGGAATGAAATACTGAAATATACTCAGAAGTTTTACAGAGACAAGAAGGTTACCTTCTACAATAAGATGAAACATGCAGGAATACTCCGTAATCTTGTTATCAGACAGTCTACAGCGGATGGCGGCATACTGATCAATCTCGTGACGACAACAAAGCATGCACTGGATATAAATAATGATAAAAATATAGGGCTCAGAAATGAGATCATAGAGGAACTCTGCCTTCCTGAGTATGTAGCAGGACTTGTGGCACTGTCGGAGTCAGGAAAGCTTGATAGCCTGGAAAATTACAGTAAGATAGCAGGAATTCTTTATACTGAGAACGATTCAGTAGCTGACTTCGTACAGAGTGATTCCACAACTCTTCTCTATGGACAGGATTATCTGATTGAGGAGGTACTCGGTCTTGAGTTTAAGATATCTCCGTTCTCCTTCTTCCAGACAAATACAAAAGGTTGTGAAGTACTATACAGCAAGGTGAGGGAGTATGTGTTGGAGGCGCTCGGAGCCGGATATAAGGAGAGTAACGATGAATCAAAGGCTGCCAATGTAAAAGATGAAAATGCTAAATCGGATATATCCGGAAATGCTGAGATGCAGAATCCGGATGCAGGTAAAAAGCTTGTCGGTACTGTATTTGACCTTTACAGCGGAACAGGAACAATCGCTCAGCTTATGGCACCTGTTGCAAATAAGGTTATCGGAATCGAGATAGTTGAGGAAGCTGTTGAAGCCGCCAGGGAAAATGCCAAGAGAAATAAGCTGAAGAACTGCGAATTCATCGCAGGAGATGTTCTGAAGAAGCTGGATGAGATCACAGACAAGCCCGATCTTATAATACTTGATCCTCCGCGTGATGGTATCAATCCTAAGGCACTTACCAAAATAATCAATTACGGTGTCAAGAATCTGGTTTACATAAGCTGCAAACCGACCTCTCTGGCTCGTGATCTGGTTGTATTTAAAGATAATGGTTACGAGGTAGTGAAGGCCTGCGTCGTTGATGAATTCCCAAATACGCAGCACGTCGAAAGCTGCGTGCTCCTTGAGCGGGTGAGCAACCGAAAAGCGGATTCTTATGTGAAACTGAATGTGAAAATGGCGGATTATTATAGAATCAAAGATGCAGAAGGCGGTGAAATGAATGGATAAGGAAAGTATTATATACGATACAGCAACAATAAGCGATATTCCGGAACTTGTCAGGCTTAGAATTCTGTATATGATAGATGATTTTGGCTCTTTAACTGATGAAGAAAGAGAA
>DOVL01000265.1 GCA_003520105.1 Lachnospiraceae bacterium
TTTCTTGGTATGATAACGAGAACTCATACACAAGCCAGATGGTTAGAACAATCAAGTATTTCGCTGAGTTAAACTAGTATAATAGTTTGATAGATAGCGGTCACCAAACCATGTCAGATATTTGTTTCTGACTCAGTAGACCTTATTCGGGTCCGGTTTTTATGGCCGGGCCCGATTTTTTCAATACGTAAATAATTTTAAAGGAGATATAAAGATGTCACTTAATAAGAAATCAGTTGATGATATCAATGTTAAGGGCCAGAGAGTCCTCGTAAGATGCGATTTTAACGTTCCTCTTAAGAATGGCGTTATCACAGATGAGAACAGACTCGTAGCAGCTCTTCCAACTATCAAGAAGCTTATCGCTGACGGCGGAAAGATCATCCTCTGCTCACATCTTGGAAAGGTTAAGACAGAAGAGGACAAGCAGACCAAGACTCTTGCACCTGTTGCAGTTCGTCTCTCTGAGCTTCTCGGACAGGAGGTTAAGTTTGTACCTAATCCTGACGTTGTAGGTCCGAATGTAGTAGAAGCAGTTAATGCTATGAAGGACGGAGAAGTTATCCTTCTTGAAAATACACGTTTCAGACCTGAAGAGACAAAGAACGGAGAGGCATTCTCAAAGGATCTTGCTTCTATCTGTGATGTATTTGTAAATGATGCATTCGGTACAGCTCACAGAGCTCACTGCTCAAATGTTGGTGTTACACAGTTCGTTGATACAGCTGTTGTTGGATACCTTATGCAGAAGGAAATCGATTTCCTCGGAAATGCAGTTGAGAATCCTGTAAGACCTTTCGTTGCTATCCTCGGTGGTGCAAAGGTTGCTGATAAGCTTAATGTTATTTCTAACCTTCTTGAGAAGTGTGATACCCTCATCATCGGTGGTGGTATGGCTTACACATTCCTTAAGGCTCAGGGTAAGGAAGTTGGTCTTTCACTTGTAGATGATTCCAAGATCGATTACTGCAAGGAAATGATCGAGAAGGCTGAGAAGCTTGGTAAGAAGCTTCTTCTTCCTGTAGATACAGTAGTTGCTGATGGTTTCCCTGATCCAATCGATGGACCTATCGAAGTTGAGACTGTTGCTTCAGATGCAATCCCTGCAAACAAGGAAGGTCTTGATATCGGCGAGAAGACAAGAGCACTCTTCGCAGAAGCTGCTAAGACAGCTAAGACTGTTGTTTGGAACGGACCTATGGGTGTATTCGAGAACCCAACACTTGCAGCTGGTACTATCGCAGTTGCACAGGCACTTGCTGAGACAGATGCTACAACAATCATCGGTGGTGGTGATTCTGCAGCAGCATGTAACCAGCTTGGATTCGGTGACAAGATGAGTCACATCTCAACAGGTGGTGGAGCTTCACTTGAGTTCCTTGAGGGTAAGGAGCTGCCGGGCGTAGCTGCAGCCAACGACAAGTAATTTCGCTGATTCATCCCGAATAACTGCGTTCCTGCGCAGTCGACGTACGTCTTGTACGCCTTCCTGCACAGCGCCTTGTTCTTCGGGCGACTGAGCGAAATCATAGAGTAGAGGAGAATTAAAGATGTCAAGAAAGAAGATTATCGCAGGTAACTGGAAGATGAATATGACTCCTTCACAGGCTGTTAAGCTTGTTGCAGAGTTAAAGGATCTTGTAGTTAATGATGCAGTAGACGTTGTTTACTGTGTTCCTGCAATCGATATAGTTCCTGTAGTTGAGGCTGTTAAGGGAACAAACGTTAAAGTCGGCGCTGAGAATATGTATTTCGAGGACAAGGGTGCATATACAGGCGAGATTTCAGCTGAGATGCTCAAGGATGCCGGTGTAGAGTATGTTATCATCGGTCATTCTGAGAGACGTGATTATTTCAAGGAGTGCGATTGTGTACTCAACAAGAAGGTTAAGAAGGCGATTGAAGCAGGGCTTACTCCAATCCTTTGCTGCGGTGAATCACTTGAGCAGAGAGAGATGGGCGTAACTATGGACTGGATCAGGCTTCAGATTAAGTCGGATCTTAAGGATGTTGCTGCTGATGATGTTAAGAATCTTGTTATTGCTTACGAGCCAATCTGGGCTATTGGAACAGGCAAGACAGCTACAACAGAGCAGGCAGAAGAAGTTTGCAAGGGTATCCGTGAGTGCATAGCTGAGATTTATGATGAAGCTACTGCAGAGGCTGTTCGTATTCAGTACGGCGGATCAGTAAATGCAGGAAATGCTGCTGAGCTTTTCGCACAGCCTGATATCGATGGAGGACTTGTTGGTGGTGCATCACTTAAGGCTGATTTTGGCAAGATCGTTAACTACTAGTAATTCAGTTGGGTGTGGACAATGGAAATTAAGAATCTTAAAAGTATAATTTCAGAGTGTATTCTGTATGCTGATGATATCAACAGGAATCCTGAGGTTTATCCTGCAGAGGCTAAGATGCCTCTTAAGGATCTTCTGAGATATGATATGCTCATGTTCCTTGGATATCTCTATGATCCTGAGTCGACATGTCTTGCAGATCAGGTTGAATTTATCAGGGTTAACCTCAGAATGGTTATTTCTGAGGACAAGTTTATCGAATTCGTAGAGAATAAATGCACTGAACCGGATTTCTTCACTATGCAGCCGAGATCACTTGTATTCTTCATTACAGAAGATCAGAAGAGTACAGATCGTTCGGATCTTAGTATTTCAAAATCCAAGTTTGTAGTTGACTGTTTCCGTAAGCTCGGTGAAGGCTTCATCAATTATGATGATGTCAACAAAGAGATACGTGAGAAGCTTTCCAACTATATGCAGTTCCTTTACAATACTCTCATTGCTGAGGGTGTAATGAAGGAGAGAAGACTGAAACCTAGAGGAGAAGAATCACAGGCTCCAAAGGTCAATCCTATTGAAGATAAGTCAAGGATGCCTGAGAAGACCAAAACGGTTTCAACCTTCGATGCAGCTACAGGTAAATTTGTAAATAAAGAGACTATCACCAGTTCGGGTTACAACCTCATCAAGAAGAGAGCAGATGATGTTTCACAGTATGCGAACTTCATTTCTGAGGAAGAGAAGGATTCTACCAAGCGTGGTAAGAACAAGGTCGGTGCCAACAGACACGACGGCTATTCTGATGATGTTGAGCTTTCACTTGATGACCTTATCAAGAAGCTGAAGGAACTGACAGGTCTTCATACTGTTAAGGAGGACGTTCTTCACCTTGTAAATATCATCAAGGTTAGAAAACTCCGTGAGATGAAGGGCTACAGATGTCCTGAGATGTCATTCCACCTTGTATTTACAGGTAACCCTGGTACAGGTAAGACAACAGTTGCTCGTCTTATCGCCAGAATCTACAAGCAGCTTGGAGTTGTAAGCCGTGGACAGTTCGTCGAGGTTGACCGTTCCGGACTTGTAGACCACTCACCTGGTGGTACTGCTATCAAGACTACAGCAGTTATCGATAAGGCTGTCGGTGGTATACTTTTCATCGATGAGGCATACACTCTTACAAGTTATAAGGACGTTGGAGACTATGGTCAGGAAGCTGTTGATACGCTTCTGAAACGTATGGAGGATGACCGTGACGATCTCATCGTTATAGTTGCCGGATATACTGACAGGATGCATGAGTTCATCGAGTCAAACCCTGGTCTTCGTTCTCGTTTCAACAAATATATTTACTTCTGTGATTACACAAGCTCTGAGCTTATGGAAATCTTTAAGCTTATGTGTAAGGAAAATGATTACAGACTTACCGATAATGCCGCATTCATAGCTGAGACCTATCTTAGAGGCCTGGCTACTGAGAAAACGGATAACTTCGCAAATGCACGTCTTGTACGTAACTATTTCGAGCGTTGTGTAGACAGACAGGCAACCCGTATATGTGATGACGCAGAGATCAACGAAGATGATCTTATCACCTTCATCCGTGAGGATATGATCGAGTCAGAAGTAGTGGGTCAGCTTACTAAGAATGAAGTATAATTAAAATATACTTATTCGGTACATTGTATTCATAATATGATATAATGTACTGTAGCATGAAAAAAAGGAGGTTAAAGGTATGAAGAAGTTCATAAAGGAATTCAAGGAATTCGCCCTTAAGGGAAATGTTATGGATCTTGCAATCGGCGTTATCATCGGTGCTGCATTCGGTTCAATCGTTACAGCATTTACAGATGATTTCATTAATCCTCTTATTGCCTGCATAGGTGGCGGAGAGATCGGTGGAACGATTGAGATCGGTGACACAGGAAATTACATTAACTGGGGACACTTTGTAACAGCTGTAATTAATTTCCTTATTATGGCGTTCTGTATTTTCCTTATGATGAAAGCTGTAAACAAGCTTATGTCAGTTGGAAAAAAGAAGGAAGAGGAAGCAGCTGCACCTGCAGAACCATCTGCAGAAGAGAAGCTTCTTACTGAGATCAGAGATCTTCTGAAGGAGAAATAAGATAGTGTTAATTATCGGAACCACCGGATCATTCCGGTGGTTCTTTTGTTATTAAAAATTTTTAAAATTAGGTATTGATTATCGTGGGTAGATATGCCTGTCTTTGACAGTGTTTTGATGA
>DOVL01000065.1 GCA_003520105.1 Lachnospiraceae bacterium
TGCCATTATGACCTTCAAACACCCGGATCAGCTGTGTCATAAGAGGATCCGTCACTACCGTTATAAGCGCTCCGAGTACACTTCCGATAAGTCCCAGGATAAGATATTCATAAACGTATGACATTGATATTTCAAAGGATTTATATCCAAGTGCTTCAAGTACTCCGATGGATTCCATCTGTTCTTCAATATCATTTGTAATCTTGTGTCTGATCATAACTATCGATGACAGAACCACAACCGCGGCTATAAATCCGAGTACAGTCATCATCATCTTAAGTACATCTGCAGTATCACTGGCTTCTATATATTTATTATCAAAACAATTGGAAAATACTGTTACTCTGTGTCCGGCCAGCTCGGTAATCTTATCATCAAAGTCCTCAGCCAGTTTGTTGGCATCATCGTAGCTTTTTATCATCCCTTCCTTCACATCAAAGGCATAAGCTATATTTCTGTCAACTCTTGCTGATAGTGTCTCGTAATCCTCATCACTTACTACGCATTTAAAGCTATTCTGTGGATTGGACATAAGCGCCGACTCATAAAATCCGGCAACCTGAAACTGGTATTCCTGATTTTTTATTATTAATGTAAAATTCTCTCCGGC
Organism: Lachnospiraceae bacterium; assembly: GCA_003520105.1. GTDB lineage: Bacteria > Bacillota > Clostridia > Lachnospirales > Lachnospiraceae > Eubacterium_Q. The sequence continues at coordinate 611 of DOVL01000065.1, forward strand.
TTTAAAACCCATTCGAAGCTTCAGATAATACGGCAGCCAGACAGGATGCTCCATCGCTGCGATCTCATCATCTGAAAGTGTCGTGTCCTTCTTAAAATTCGAAAGCTTCCTTTCATTTTCTTCGTTTATGAAGGAGGTGTACAGACTGCTCTCTGCCCCGTCATCTCTTCGACATGTTATTGATACGTTATCTCCAAGCACAAGGAATTCCAACGTGCGAAGATTAAGTATCCTCGGATCCTCTTCTATCACCCTGCCATACTCTTCTTTATAATCGGTATCCTTCCTCACGTACATGATATAATCACTGCTGCCGCTTTCCTCGAAAGCTTTATCCAGAATCACATCCGCTTTCCTGGAATTGATCAGATCAACTGATAGGAATGCTACGCTGACTGCTGTGAGGATGAGCAGAATAACAGCCTCTTTCATATGTCGTTTTAAATTGAATAGTGATAATCGTAATATTTTCATTGTGGTCTCTACCATCCCATTTCATCCAAAAACTCCTGCAAGCCGGCGCGGCGAAGCTTTTCGTCATCTGTTCCATATACCGGCATCCTGTATTCTCCCTCGATCCCTCCGTCGCGGAGAAAGATAACTCTTGTTCCGCGAAGTGCGGTTTTAATATCGTGCGTTACCATTACTATGCTCTGACCGTTCTTATGAATCTCAGTAAATACATCCAGTACATCACGCCCGGAAGCTGAGTTGAGCTGTCCTGTCGGCTCGTCTGCGAAAAGTATCTTCGGATCATTGATAATAGCTCTAACGATTCCGACACGCTGTGCCTCACCTCCTGAGAGCTGGTTTGGATATTTCTTCCACATTTCCTGATCGATTCCGACCTTTGTAAGCAGGTCCTTCGCTTTTTGAACAAGCTCTCGAGAATTCTTCTGAACTATAAGAGCGCCTGTAAGAATATTGTCCAGAATCGTCTGATTCTCAAGAAGATACACACTCTGAAATACAAATCCACAGTTTCCGCGGCGAAAAACCGCAAGTTCATCATTTGAATAGTCCTGAATCTCTGTCTCATTAAAGAGAACCTTGCCCATGCTTGGCTTATCCATTCCGGAAAGCGCATAGAGAAGTGTGGACTTTCCCGATCCGGATGCTCCCATAATAATGGTGAAGTCTCCTGTTATTATTTCCATATCAAGATTTTTTATTACATGCTGCTGTATGCCACCGTTCGAAAATGACTTACAAAGCTTTTCTGTTCGTAAAATAGAAGAAACCATATATACTACTTCCTTTCCTATGTTCTGAGGTTAGTATATATGGTTTCTGAATATTCTTCTTTATCAAACGATTATTAAATTATTAAAAAAGTATTATTTGAGTTGTTCAATAATCTCCGTCAGATCCGCCGGCTTCTCTGCGAAATGAACCGCGTTATGTTCAATCAGAAACTCCCTGTCGCGGAAGCCCCAGAGAACCGAGATGCATGGCAGGCCGGAGTTAGCCGCAGTCTCAACATCCACGTCCGAATCACCTACGTAGATTGCGTCCGATGCCTCTATACCGAGCTCCGAAAGAGCAGTTATTACAGTATCCGGATAAGGCTTTCTTCTGACTCCCGGCTTCTCTCCGATAGCTACGTTTATATATTCAGAGAAGAACTTATCCCTGAGCTCCTTGACCGCACTATCTACCTTGTTTGAAACGATAGCCAGCTGATAGCCCTTGTCATGAAGAACCGCCAGCTCTTCCATGATGCCCGGATAAACGTCGGTATTGTCAAAACAATGTACGTCATAAAACTCTTTATAACAGTAATACATCTTCTCGACAGTTTCTTCCGTAGTTCCCGGAACCGCTGCCCTATTAATCAGCCTCTTCAGACCATTTCCCACGAATTGCCTCACCTCATCCAGCGTCCTCTCCGGCATCTTGAACTCACGAAG
>DOVL01000302.1 GCA_003520105.1 Lachnospiraceae bacterium
AGGAAGAGTGCTGAAATCTGCTCATATCCTTCCTTCTTAGCTACTGATGCGAAATATGTGTATTTATTTCTTGCCTGTGACTCTCCCGCAAATGCTGCCTGAAGATTCTTCTCTGTCTGTGTTCCTGCATATTTATTTGTGCTCACTGCTGCTTCCTCCTCGATCAATTCCAACTTATCCCCTGTCTGTTTACATCTCGGACAAACCGGTGTTTCGCCATCCGGCACCTCAAAAACCTCACCGCATACCTTACATCTGTACTTTGCCATTATGTAGTCCTCCTCTTCATTATATTCTTGTGTCATTTCACACTTCTTACCTGTATATCCTAACGAAAATATGACACCACCGATTCCACCCAGGGTATCATTTTATTGAATAAGAAAATGGTAGAAGTCCTTACTACTGACTTCTACCATTTTACCATATATTTGAAGTTTCTTAAACTGTTTTTTTGCTGAAACATCAACGCTGTTAATTATTCTTTGTCATCCTTCTTTTCAGGCTTGTCACCATCAGCCTTAGCCTGTTTCTTAGACTTGACAATTATTACAACAAGCACTCCGAGAACAACCACACCGCCGCCTACAAATGCAGCTATCATAGCTCCCGGTGAGAGATGCTTCTTCTTTTTGCTCTTAGGCTTGTCGGCAGTTGCATCATCCTTCTTATTATCAGCATCCGGTTCAACTGCGTCATCAGATGTATTTCCTTCCATGCCCGGCATGATTCCGCCGTCCTCTGAGGTGCTGTAGAGATAGAAGTCATCCCATGCTCCCCAGCCGCCTTTGGCACATTTTACAGAAACACCGATGGTCAGAGCCATACCATCCTCGTCGATCACGATATCCTCTATCTCAGGATTCTGATACTGCTGCCAAGATGTAACACCGGTCTCAACCTCGTAGTTGTTATTTGCTGTTTTCGCATAAAGCTTGAACTCAGGACTTGCACCTGCGTCGCCGCCTTCGATCCATGTTCCGAGCTTATAGGTACCCTTCTTCAGATAAACTGTCTGCTCAACCTTATAAGAGATATCCTCGTCATCCCAGAAATGCAGGCAATACTCGCCGCTTCTTACATTACTGCTGTCCTTCTTACGATCTACGCAAGGCTTGGTTCCGTTAACATCGTCCGTGATCTTCCATGCACCCATTGATGCATCTTCGAAGCCCGGATTGGTAAGAAGATTGTCTGAATTAAGTCTCAGTTCACAGGTAAGGTCGTAAATATTATCCGCATCAATAACAACGGTTCCTCTTATTTCGTAAACGCCGCTGCCGGCCTTCTTGGCATCATCAATATCGTTCACTGCCCAGGCAACCTCGTACTCTTCAGTAGAGCCGTCAGTATAGCTGAATGTCGCATATTTCGGCATCTCGATCTCATCTGTAACACCAAAGGTTACAGGCTCAACATTGATGTCAACTATTCCGAAAGGAGCATTTGTACCGGTTCTGATGTAGTTAAATACCTTAAGTGACTCAAGCGGATGACCGCTGAAATCAAAGAGTGCCTGATTATCTACAGCCGAACCGCCGTACCAGGTTGCTGCATCACTGTCATAATCACCACTTGCTGCCGAAGCCCAGCCTGAACCGTATTTCTCCCAGATGGTCATATTTGAATCATAGGTTGCAGTACCGCCGGCTTCCTTAACAACCTCAACAGGGATCCATGCAGGCTCCCACCAGAAAACGCCTACTCCAAGCTCACCGAAATCAGCTACAACCTCAGTTACATCATGAACGAGATTCACCTGACCCTGCTCGGAAACAACATACTTCATATCCGCACCGGATGTTCCTTCGCCGATAGTGTTACCGTTTCCGTCACCATCATCCAGAGTATATGCATAGGAGGTCTCAACTACCATAACCTTCTTGCCGAAGTTGTCTGCTACGTTGTGAAGCTGTTCAGACAGGTTCTCATATGTTCCGTGCCAATATGGATAATACGATGAAGCAAATACTTCATAGTCTACACTGTTATTGTCCAGATATCTTGCGTATGCATAGTATTTGTTGTCCTGAGCATCGGTGAAATGTACTGCTCTGAGGATAGTCGGATCAACCTCATGAACCGCATCGCAGCCGGCCTTGATGAGAGCACATACATTGCTCCATTCCTTCTCGCCGCACATACCGGTCGTTGTCTCGTTACCGATCTGAACCATAGTAACATTAACGCCCGCATCCTTCAGCTTCTTCATTGATTCCACGGTAAAATCATGAAGAGCCTTGGTCTTCTCTGAAAGCTCCATATCCTCCCAGGCCTTTGGTGCCTTCTGCTTTGAAGGATCAGCCCAGAAATCTGAATAATGGAAGTCTATCAACACCTTAAGTCCTGCTTCGGTTGCATATTTTCCCATGGTAACGGCTCTGTCTATATCACAGTTTCCGCCGCCATAGCCCTTGCCGGAAGCATCATACGGATCATTCCAGACTCTGATACGAACCGAGTTGATACCATTATCATAGAGAAGCTTGAAGAAACCGACATCATCCAGCTCGTTTCCGTCGAAATCATAGTATTTTACACCACTTTCCTTCTCAGACAGGTAAGATGAAATATCAACTCCCGTATAGAAATCTTCCGAAATAGGAATCTTTTTAACGTAGAGCCCCGCATCAACCGCAGTACTGTCTGCATCTCCCTGAGTCGCTATGAGCATCGGAACTGTGCTATCCTCCGAGCCATCTGATTCCGTCTGTCCATCTACGTCTGTCTGCTCATCAGCGTCCGTCTGTCCATCTTCTTCTGTAGTTTCCGTTTCATTGTCACATAGTATGTCTGCGCCGGTCGTATCTATCGTGCTTTTTGCAAGGACCGGATTTCCCGTACCACTTGCCAAAACAAGTGCTGCAGCACATATCGCTAAGCTTTTCTTTAAATATTTCCTGATCATATAATCCCCTTTTCATTTGTTATTTTTATAAAACAAAAGGCACATATATTCCCCTTCGGGCGTATTTTGCTGCTCCCGGAGAGGTATATATATGCCCAATACTTTTCATTATTTAGTACTGTCCTTCAGAACAACTTCATAAGAAGTCTCTATACGGTTCTTTACTTCCTTACCCTCTATCTTGTCAATAAGGGTTCTCGCCGCAACGGCACCCAGATTGGTGTCATCAAAATTAAGCGATGTAACGGATGGAACCATATTTTTCAGAATAGAGCTGTTATAGAAGGATGCAACTCTGATATCCTCAGGTATACGGATATCCTCATTCCTGCACTTTGTAATAACCTGACCTGCTATCGCATCGTCCATGCAGACAACACCGTCAACCTTCCTTCTGATAAGCTCATCGATTATCGACATTATCTTGATCGGATCGCTGGAATTTAAAAATACCATACTCTGGTCAACCTCCAGCCCCTTATCTTCAAACGCCTGCAGAAATCCATTATATCTTGTTCTTGTGATGACATGATTGATATCTCCGCCAATTATAGCCAGCTTCTTCATACCCTTACTGAGGAGTATTCCCGTAAGCTCTCTGCAGGCTCCGAAATTGTTATTATCAATCTGTATTATTTCCTCGTCATCACTGCTTCCTATAGCCACAAAAGGTATTCCGCTCTCTTTAAGATAAGCAGCAGGCTTATCATTGATGAGAGTTCTTGTAAGAATAACTCCATCCACCTTCTGATTTTCGACTATACGTTTCAGATTATAGAATTTTTCATTATCAACAAACGAGATCAGTATATCATATCCTGACTCGGTTGTAACTGTATTCACTCCAAGAACACACTTCTGGAAAAATGGCAGATCGACAGCTTCATAATCCTCCGGCCATACAACCGCAATGTTGTAGGTTTTCTTCTGAGCAAGTCCCTTCGCCATCGGATTAGGTCTGTAATTATGTTTTTCTATATAATCCATAACCTTGATACGCGTGTCGTCGCCTATCCTTCCCTTGCCGGAAATAGCCCTGGATACAGTTGTTTTTGAAACTCCGAGATCTCTTGCTATATCATCTATAGTTATTTTCTCATCCATAAGCATCTGTCCTTTTAGTAATTCAGGACCGGCCAGTCATCCATTTAACTGAACCGGTCCTGAAGATTTTACAACTCAATCAAAACAAGAGTATTTTAAAAATTGTTTTGGGAAATTAACCCTTAACGGCACCACCCGTAACTCCTTCAACATAGTATCTCTGTAATAACATGAAGAGAATTGTTACCGGTACTGCTACCAGAATACCGCCCGCGCAGAATCTAGTGAAGTAGCCTTGATAGTCGTTTGTCCAAACCCATCGTTGGAGACCGACTGCTACGTTGTAGCTGTCACTCTTACCAAATGCAACATAAGATGCAAAGATGTAATCGCACCATGGAGCCATGAATGCAACGAGTAACTGATAAATGATGATAGGCTTTGAAAGTGGAGCTATAAGAATGTTCATGATCTGCATTCTTGTTGCGCCGTCGATTCTTGCCGCTTCATCGATTGATTTAGGTATCGTATCGAAATAACCCTTACATACATAGTATCCCATTCCGGAACTTGCTACTGATATAAGAATGAGTCCCGGGATAGCTCCATCCTGAGTAAGACCGATTTCCTTGAGGAGGAAATACAGACAGATCATTGTAAGGAAGCCAGGGAACATTCCAAGTACAAGCCAGATATTCATGAGAAGCTTTCTTCCCTTAAATCTCATTCTTGAAAGTGCGTAGCTTACACAAACTATAACTATTGTCTGAATTACCGTTACAACAACAGCGATGATAAATGTGTTGAGATACCATCTCATGAACTTACTCTCGCTCTTAAAGAGGAACTTGTATGAATCAAGTGTCCATCTCTTAGGAAGGAGATAATTTACCATTCCTCCACCGCCATCTGCTGCCGAATAGCCTCTGAAGCTCTGGAGCAGAAGACATACAAATGGGAACAGCCATATAATACTTATAATGACGAGTATCAGATAGGATACCGCAAGATTTGCTCTTCTTTTCGCTTTCATTACTGGAATCCCTCCTCAT
>DOVL01000315.1 GCA_003520105.1 Lachnospiraceae bacterium
TTTAGAGAAATATCTATCTTCAAAGATGGTGTTGTGCTATAATGTATTTCAAAAAATTGACGTACTGCATTTATAGCTAGACAAACTCTTTAAGGTTAGGCATCAGAATTCAATAAAAACGTGTACTACGTCAATTCTTTCATTATATTCTAATAGAAATAGAGGGGATAATGACTATGGGGTATACACGATTTCATTGTAAGTCAACCAGCACCGCAATGCTGATTGATGCTAAAAACTCAAAGGATGCTGCTCAACAGTTTGTTGACGAGATGATGCACAACTTGTACAAGATCAAACTTAAAAAATGTAATGAACATGAAAAACGTAAGTTTCCGGATACTACTATAACGGTGGTCAAAGAAGGTACCGGAAAGGAAGAATACTTCCAGTATACAAGTATGATACCTAAATTCTGATACCTTCTATTTCCGGTTTTCAGAATTTAAATATATGGATAATAAAGATATCAAAGCCATAAAATCTACAGAAGATCAGCGCGATACCTCAGAAGTTCGCGCTGATCTTACTAAAAAGGATATTTTCTACAGAAATAAGATCTTAAATTCACCGATACTAAGGGTCGTCCTTTATATCGGTCTTCCTTTGGCGCTGTATCAGAGCCTTAATCAGCTTTTTGCCATTCTGGATACCATGATGGCATCTCATATCAGTCCAACCTCAGTTTCAGCCGTGGCATATCTTGCCCAATTGAATTTCATGCTTTCATCTATCGGCGGAGGTCTTGCAACAGGTGCAGGAATCCAGATAAGCCGCGCTTATGGTGAAGGCGATTTTTTAATGGTCAAAAAGCGTGTCAGCAGTATTTATATGCTGTGCCTAGGCATCGGACTGATACTTATAGCTGTCATCTTCCCTTTTGCGAGAGTATTCCTTAGGCTTGCAGGAACTCCTCACGAGCTTATCGTCGAAGGCGTAACTTATTTCAGGATCGAGCTTATCGTTATGATCTTCACCTTCCTGAACAACATATATATTGCCGTTGAACGTGCCCGCGGATATTCAAAACGTATACTTTATCTGAACCTGATAGTGATCGTGACCAAGCTTTCTCTTACTGCTGTATTTGTTTATGGTTTTAACTGCGGACTTGAAATGATAGCTATGGCATCTCTCATCTCACAGTTCCTTCTGTTCATATTTGCAGTAAAAAACAGCACCGCAAAAAACAATGCCTTCGGCTTCTCAGCTAAATGCATAACCCTGAATAAGAGCGTCAATCTTCCAATGATCAAGGTTTCTATTCCGATCATACTGGAAAAAATACTGTTTGCTTCCGGCAAGACCGTAGTCAATTCAATGTGCGATGAATACGGCTCCCTGATGGTTGGCGCCATGGGTGTTTCCAACAATCTGGGCGGCATAACGACGAATCCGCAGAATGGTTTTCAGGACGGCACCTCAGCCATAGTCAGTCAGAATTTCGGAGCCGGCAAATATAAACGTGTTCTTGAAGCCTTCTACAGTACAGTGCTTGTAAATGTCATCATGAGTGTATTTATCTGCGGCTTTACTGTACTAAATATCAACTTCTTCAGCCACCTCTTCGATGGCGGAGATCCTGAGTTCCAAAGGCTGATCATCCAGGTCTACAAATACGAAGCCATCGGCGGCGTACCGCTGGGTGCCTTTGCAGCTGTAATGGCTCTCTTATACGGACTGGGCAAGACCAAGCTCACCATGGTACTGAATGTATCGAGAGTATTTATCTTCAGGATACCGGTCTTCTGGTTTCTGCAGAATTTCACTGATTTTGGAGAAAAGAGCGTCGGAATGGTCATGATGATCAGTAATGTATCGGTCGCAGTTATGGCTGTCGTTACCGCACTTATCGTCGTCCCACGCTACAAGAAGGAGCATGGACTGTAACCCTGATATATCCAGGAAGAAACACGGATTATAATCCTGATATAGTTAAGACCGGATAAACAACAGAAAACACCGGAACCATCATAAACGGTTCCGGTGTTTTTTATTGTATTTTTTATCGCTATATTGTAATTGTTTACTGCATTCAGTTGTGTTTTTATCTGCCGCCTACAGTCTGCTTCCCGTACCAAGTATATATCCGGCAAGGAGCTTGGCTACGAAGAGAAGGATTGCACATTCATCCTCCTGCCATATTCTGAGGGTGTGCGGCTCCGCACACATCAGGTAGCCCATCTGCTGTCCCTGCAGAGACATGCTGACAATAAGCACTGTCTCGAATTCATTTGATTTCAGATAACTGTACAGCTCTATATAGGTATCCTTAAGCTCTTCGGTATTATTTGTTATATACATATCATCCTTCAGTATACGCGAAACATCCGAAACAAATACCCTGTCATGTCTTCCCATGAGATCACGGACATATTCATCCTCGGAGATGTAGAAAAGATTTGATATTCTGAGATCCTCCTGAAGTACGGAAAACATCTCCCACATCTTCTCCTTCAGATCCTTTCCCTTATCAAACTTACGGGAAATATTGTAAAAGGTCTGATACAGTCCATGCTTGGAAAGCTCCTGTATCTGTATATTCTTATGTTTTTCCTCAACATAAATGATATAACAGTTACGTCCCTTGGTCTTGCCACGATAAAGAGTTTTGTCCATCAGAAGAAACAGTTCATCATAATTATCTGCATCAGTTGGATATGTAGCACTACCAATTGTACCTGTGATAAATGGATCGCAGTGCTCCAGCTTGATATTTTTACGCAGAACCCTGAAATTCGCATACATATTCAGGTAGAAGCTCTTCTTATCAGCATACTCAAGATCTCTCAGATTGACGATGATGAACTCATCTCCGCCAAACCTTCCAATAAAACCAAAGTCTTCAAGATAATCTATCATATCACTTGAAACACCCTGAAGGACTCCGTCTCCTACCTTATGGCCATAGGTATCATTTATGAACTTGAAGTTATCAAGATCAAGCATGGCTGCCGTAAACGGTATCTTATGGTCGATCAGATAACGTATCACCCCTATAATGTAAGGCCTTGAGATAACGCCGGTAAGAGAATCTATGATCCTTGTCAGATCTTCATTTTCAAGGATTTTTGCAAAATATGGATTTTTAATAAGTTGTTCTTTTTTATACATATTACTGCCTCTAAAAAATGCACAGAACAAAAACTACCTATGTATTAATCTTACCATATTCAACCTTATCTTACAACCATTATGCAAGGGATGCAGTGATAATTGCCATGGAGTAAACCTCGATCGCATTGCAGCCTCTTGAAAGATCATTTATCTGGGCATTGAGTCCGAGGAGGATTGGACCATACGCCTCAAAATTACCCATTCTCTGTGCTATCTTGTAACCGATATTTCCGGCATTTATATCAGGGAAAATAAATGTATTTGCATATCCTGCAACAGGTGAACCAGGACACTTCTGACGTGCAACTCTAGGAGAAACTGCTGAATCAAACTGGAATTCACCATCGATCGGAACATCAGGGTATTCCTCGATTGCTTTCATGGTAGCATTTCTCATCTTTGTGACCGTATCACCGGATCCCGAACCATGTGTAGAATACGAAAGGAATGCAACCTTAGGGTCGATACCGAAAACCTTTGCACAACGTATAGTCTCACCACATATCTCAACAAGTTCATCTTCTGAAGGGCTTATATTTATAGCGCAATCTGCCATGGCGATAACCTCATTTCCACCGGTTGCCGACGGACGAACAAGGATAAAGCATGAAGAAACGATTGAATTGCCCGGTTTAGTCTTGATGATCTGAAGTGCCGGTCTGACTGTATCAGCCGTTGAATAAGTAGCACCACCCAGGAGACAGTCTGCAACCTTCATCTGTACGAGCATGGTACCAAAATAATTAGCCTGACGAAGTATCTTCTCAGCCTTCTCCTTTGTCATGCCCTTTGCCTTTCTGATCTCAACAAAAGCATCAACCATTTCATCAAATCTGTCATAATTATCAGGATCGATTATTTCAGCACCTCTGATATTGAAGCCTGCCTCTTCAGCTGCTGCCCAGATCTCATCTCTGTTTCCGAGAAGGATCGGATGAAGGAAGCTGCTGGCAAGAAGTCTGGAAGCCGCCTCAAGTATTCTTGGGTCAGAGCCCTCTGTAAGAACGATCTTCTTCGGATCCTTCTTTAACCTTTCGATCATTGAACCAAAACCAAATTCCATTATATTTTCCTCCTACTATCTATATTGTCCTTATTAATAAATCAGCCTGGATGTTATGGCCATCCAGGCTAATATAAGGAAGGTTCGCCCTTGCGGGCAAAAAATGTGGGCATTAATAAATATGTCAGTCTATCGATTAGCTTTTACGATTCCTGCTGCTTCTGCAGTAAGCTCTCTGATCTTATCGAAATCACCGGCATCTATCAGAGCTCCTTTAACCATCCAGCTTCCACCGCAGCAGAATATCTTTGAAGATTTAAGATATTCAACTACATTTGAAGCATTGATACCGCCTGTCGGCATGAACTTTACCTTAGGGAAAGCTGCTCCGACCGCATTGATCATGCTGAGTCCGCCTGCATTCTCTGCAGGGAAGAACTTAACGTGGTCAAGTCCAAGCTTAACAGCCTGAATAAGCTCTGTTGGGGTCTGAATACCCGGGCATACCGGAATATCCTTCTCCAGACAATACTTAACTATATCTGCATCAAAGCCGGGCGAAACAATGAATTTTGC
>DOVL01000266.1 GCA_003520105.1 Lachnospiraceae bacterium
CTGCGCCTCGCCGCCGGAAAGCGTTGCAGTCGCGCGGCTGAGCGTCAGATAATTCAGTCCGACATCCACCATGAACTGTGTCCTGTTCGCGATCTCGCGGAGTATCTGTCCGCCGATCATCTTCTCCCTTTCGGTAAGCTTGACCTCTGCAATGAAATCATTAAGTTCCTCCACCGAAAGCTCTGTCACGTCAAATATATTTTTATCGGAAATAGTCACCGCAAGGGATGTCGGTTTAAGCCTCTTTCCACCGCAGGCCTCACAAGGGATGTAGGTCATAAATTCATCGTATTCTGCCTTCATCGCCTCCGAGCTGGTCTCGCGGTAACGCTGCTGTACATTGTTTATCACGCCCTCGTAGCTCATGTTGTAAACGCCACGTCCACGCTGGCCGGTATATTCCACCTTTATCTTACCCTTAATACCGTAAAGTATGGCTTTCTTCGCCTCCTCCGGAAGCTCGCGCCATGGTGTATCAAGCGTAAAGTTATATTCCTCTGCAAGAGCCTTAAGGATCGCATGTGTAAAGCTCTTCGTATCGCCGCTGGACTGCCATCCCGGCACGGCAAATGCGCCCTCATTCAGACTTCTCTTCTTATCCGGAACCAGAAGGTCCACATCAAATTCATGTCTGAAACCAAGACCGGTACAAACCGGGCAGGCTCCGAAAGGATTGTTGAAGGAGAAGCTTCGCGGCTCGATCTCATCGATACTGATGCCGCAGTCAGGACATGAATAGCTGTCCGAGAAGGTAAGTGTCTCGCCGTCAACGATCTCCGCCTTAACGATTCCGTCCGACAAATGAAGTGCAGTCTCGATTGATCCTGCAAGACGGCTCTCCATACCTTCTTTGATGACAAGTCTGTCTATAACAACATCTATATTATGTTTTTTATTCTTCTCCAGCTTGATCTCTTCGTTCAGATCATAGAGGTTACCGTCGACAACTATCCTGACATAGCCGCTCTTCTTCGCTTGCTGGATAACCTTCTCATGTTCACCCTTGCGGCCTCTTACTACAGGCGCAAGTATCGAAAACTTCGTCCTCTCAGGAAGAGTCATGATACTGTCAACCATCTGATCTACAGTCTGTCTCTCGATAACCTTGCCACACTTCGGACAATGCGGTATACCAATCCTCGCATAGAGAAGTCTCAGATAATCGTAGATCTCCGTTACGGTTCCGACCGTTGAACGTGGATTACGGTTGGTTGATTTCTGGTCGATTGAGATAGCCGGTGAAAGTCCCTCTATCTTGTCGACATCCGGCTTGTCAGCCTGTCCGAGGAACATCCTGGCATACGAAGAGAGGGACTCAACATAGCGTCTCTGCCCTTCAGCGTAGATCGTATCAAAAGCCAGGCTGGATTTGCCCGAGCCCGAAAGCCCCGTAAATACTATGAATTTGTTTCTTGGCAGCCTGAGATCTATATTTTTCAGATTGTGTTCTCTCGCGCCCTTTATTGTGATGTACTTTATTTCTTCCATTTCTTCTCTCTCAATTTCATACAGCGTTTCATCCATAATACTCTGTATGTTCATTCTTATCAAGTATCAGAGACAACAACACCGCAACATAACCAGTTGCGGCATTGTTCTACGATACATTGTTTCACCACGCACAAACATTTGATACATGGTAATTTTGAAATACGACTATATTCTGCTCTTCACGTAGTTTGCAAACTGCTCAACAACAGCCTGCTCGGCATCATTCACGCCATCGGAAGCAACCATGATATCAGCAACCGCATCGCTCATCTTCATGAGTGTATCCGGTGAAAGCTTATCGAGATACTTAACAACCTCGTCCCAGGTGATGTTGTGGTTCTTGCTTATAGTGTCAAGTTCCTTCTCAACTTCTACAGGAAGCTTGGTCTTACCCTTAATGCTGCCGATATTGATATCCATTTCCATATATTCTTCGATGGATATGTTGCCATCGCATGCTGCACAGTACATAGAAAGCGCCGCTGTTGCAAGGCATCGATCAGAAATGTCCATCAACTGCTCTGCAGAGAGCGCCGGTATCTCCGGTCCAGATACCGCTTCCACAGCCTCTTCAGCTGCACCTTCTACTATTTTTTCATCATCGTTGTCAAACTTATCCATTATCTTTTCAAATAATCCCACTTTGTTTATTCCTCCTGCTTATATTATTTCGAACCAACTATCACATTTCATGATAGTTGCAACATCCCTCAAAATACGATCAAAAGCATAATTTCATCCGTCCATCATTATATCAAATATGACCCGATAGTCAAACGAACAGAATCATAAAGCCATCATAATGTAAACGCCCCTACAAAAAGCTCGGATATGTCATAGATCTTATAATCATCGACACTCTTAGCAATTATCACAGCTGTTCCATTATCGCTGCCGAATTCCGATATCACCTGTCTGCAGATTCCGCAAGGATAGGTGTAATCACGAACCAGAAATCCCTGTTCGTCCTGATTGCCTGCCTCTGCTCCGGCAACATCAACAATAGCCTCTGCAGCCTCTTCCTGCTGTCCCGCTTCAGGACTGACTTCACCTCCGACTATTGCGATAGCTTTGATCTTTCTCACACCCTCGCTGACTGCCTTATTAACGGCAACTGTCTCAGCGCAGCTTCCTGCAGGGTATGATGCGTTTTCGACATTACAGCCCGTAAAAACGCCTCCGTCATCAGAAAGCACCGCTGCCCCAACAGCGAAATTTGAATATACGGCATAAGCATTTTCACGTACCGCAAATGCCTCGTTTATAAGATCCCTGATAATTTCATTTGACAGATTTACCTTACCCATAAATAACCCCTTTCTTTGTTACACACCTTTATATTCAAAGCACAGCATAGTCAGATCATCAAACTGTTCTGCATCACCAACGAAGCTGTTTACACTTTCATGTACGTGACGAAGTATCTCTTCCGGCGACTTGTCACTGCATTCATTAAGGGCATTCTCGATCCTGCCCATTCCAAACATCTTCTTATCAGATGTTGAAGCCTCAGCTACACCATCCGTATATACGAAGATCTTCGAACCCGGAGAAAGCTGCAGTTCATATTCATTATATTCAAAATCCTTCACCAGACCAAGTACAAGTCCATGTTCTTCCTTAAATATCTTAAAGCTTCCTTCCGGTTCCTTGATAACCGGATATTCGTGTCCCGCATTTGCGCAGACCACCTTACCGGTTGTGATATCAAGAATTCCGAGCCATACGGAAACGAACATTCCCTCCTGATTATTGGTACATATCTGGCGGTTTGCCTTCTTCAGCACCTCAGCCGGAGAAAGC
>DOVL01000281.1 GCA_003520105.1 Lachnospiraceae bacterium
GTATCGAAATCCGGCTCACCAACACCAAGCGAGATTGCATCCGGCATCTCACTGACTATATCGAAAAATTTTCTGATTCCTGACGGTTTAAGTCCGACAACTGTATCACTCAGTGGATTTCTCATGGCATTATCTGTATCCTTTCATCGCTATCCTTCTCTGACTGGAAGATGATGTTATGGTCCTTGTATTTCTTCAGTACAAAATACGTTGCAGTTGAAACAACCGACTCCATCGGAGCTATCTTCTCATAAACAAAATGAGATATATCCTTAAGGCTTGTGCCCTCGATCGTAAGTATCAGATCTGATGTTGAACCCGACATAAGATGTACCGAATCAACCTCTTCAAAACGACTGATCCTTGTAGCTATCCTGTCGAAGCCCTCACCCCTTACAGGAGATATCTTAACTCCGATAAGAGCTGTAACCTTGTCGCTTCCTTCAAAATTGTCCCAGTTTACAACCGTATGATATCCGCAGATAACCTTGGCCTTCTCAAGCTCTGTTATCTCCTCGGCAACCTCTTTCTCATCCTTGCCCATCATCGCCGCGATATCCGCAGCCGTGAGCCTGCTGTTCTTCTCAAGTATCTGAAGTAATTCTTCTTTTTCCGCTACTGTCATTTCTCTATACCTCCTCATGCTATATTATCACACTACATGTTTATAAATACATTAAAGAGTTCATCGCCATCCGGCATATCGATAACTCTGTTCAGTCTGAAGTTATTTGAATATACACAGCGAAGCTTTTCTTTAGTAAACTCACCCGCATCACAAGCCGGAAGCCCCGTTTCTCTTCTTATCGCTTCAGTCACGTCTTCCGCTTTGTCCGCTGCCGCAGCGATCACAAGTCCGCCTGTTCCGCAGAGCATGTAAGGATTTATTCCCAGCGTCTCCGCAAGTTCTATCGTATCCTGCCTGACCGGAATATCCTCATGTCTTACCTTAACTCCAAGTCCCGCTGATTCAGCGAGCTGATAAGCCGCCGCATACACACCTCCGAAAGATGTGTCGTGAACTCTCTTGGCACCGTTTCTTAAAGCAGTCTCCGCTGCTTTTTCTATACTTAATATCGAAATATCATCGATACTCATTCTCTTAATATAACTATCAGCAAATCTCCCTCTCAACCTGTCGTAATATTTCCTGCTGAGCACTGCTGCGCCATAAAGCCCCACATACCCGGCAATTATTATATGATCACCGGCTTTTATTTTTTTTCCATTACAATCTTTATTCGAACCACCATATGACCCATCTGAATCATCATTCGTTCGAATCACGCTTGGTTCCTCACATAAACCATCGGTACTGACGGACTCGCACGCTTCTTCAATTCCATATTTGTCGACAGTTTTACACCCAAGTGCCGTAACACTCGCCGTAAGATAATCCGTTTTCATGGCATCCGTGATCTTGGTATCACCACCTGTGATGACAATCCCCTTCTCGGCCGCCATATCTGACAGATTCTTCATCATCGAGCGGACATAGCCTTCTTTAACCGCATTACCCATAACCAGGCTTACTGAGATGCTGAGAGGTCTCCCGCCGGCAGCATAGAGATTATTGCACGCTCTTATATATGCCATGTACAGACAATCGATATCATAAGCTCCACTTTCCTGCACTCCTGATCCATCATTCAATCGATCAGCTTCCACCTTCTTACCACTGCTGATATCAAATCCCTTCGGAATCTCTGCGCTATCCGCATAACCTTCAGCAATAAAAAGATTGTCCATATCCTTAACGTCAAACAGAGCGGCGTCAAATCCTGCAGCCGCTCCACCTTCCGTTACTCTATCCGATTTTCTGATGTGCTTCAGGACACTCCTGTTAAGCACCATTTCCGAAATATTACCGTTATTCATATCTCCCGACTTACAGTGCGGATACAAGCATTCCGATCACAAAACCAATAACAAGAACTGCACAGATAGCAACCGCAACTGCTCTACGCTTTTTACTGCTCTTCTTGCTGAAATCAACCATTTTAAATCTTCTCCTTTTCTTTCAGAACGACATCACCCGACATCATCCCATCACTCGATTTATCGCTGTATCGTTATATAAATACAGTATTTTTGCCTACACATCAATCTAACACTGTTTTGCAATTTTTACAAACAATTATTGACAAAAAACAAATTATTTTTACATACAATTCATAAAAACACTCTAAATCCGGTTGTTTTGCCCATTACTAAAAACCCGGCTACAGTTTTATCATTTTACAATTCCTATGCCTTATGGGCGCTTCTGCAAACCTCTCTCAAAACGCACTCACTGCATTTCGGACGTCTCGCTATGCAGACCTTCCTTCCATGCGCGATCACCTGGATATTGAAAAGTATCCACTGTTCCTTCGGAAGTACCTTCATGAGATCGTATTCCACCTTCTCGGGATCGTCATTTGCCGTCAGCCCCAGAAGCTTCGACACTCGCTTAACATGAGTATCAACCACTATGCTCGGTTCGTTGTAAATATTACCTCGCACAACATTTGCAGTCTTTCTTCCGACTC
>DOVL01000099.1 GCA_003520105.1 Lachnospiraceae bacterium
GATATAATGAGTGTATTGTCGGCGGTGCATCCGCCACGAAAATAAAAATATGGGAGACAGTAAAAAATGCCTATTACAGATTTACTTGAGAGAAATGCCAGAGAGTACGGCGATGAGATTGCTCTTGTCGAAGTCAATCCGGCGATCAAAGAAAAAAGAAGGGTCACATGGAAGGAATATGAACTTATGCAGCCGAGTGAGGCTGAACCATACAGGAGAGAGATTACCTGGAGCGTCTTCAACGAGAAGGCAAACCGTTTTTCAAATCTTCTTCTTTCAAGAGGTATCAAGAAAAATGACAAAGTAGGAATACTTCTTATGAACTGCCTTGAGTGGCTTCCTATCTACTTCGGTGTACTTAAGACCGGTGCCATCGCAGTTCCTTTCAACTTCAGATATACCGCAGACGAGATTGAATACTGCGCAAAACTTGCAGAGGTTGATATTCTTATCTTCGGACCTGAGTTTATCGGACGTATCGAGTCTATCGCTGACAAGATTTCCAAGAAGGTGAGCCTCCTCTATGTTGGTGAGGGATGTCCTTCCTTCGCAGAGGATTACACAGCACTTACAGTAAACTGCAGCAGCGTATCGCCAGACATCACTCTTACGGACGATGACTATGCAGCAATATATTTTTCATCAGGAACCACAGGCTTCCCTAAGGCTATACTTCATAAGCACAGAAGCCTCTCACATTCAGCCAAGGTTGAGCAGAATCATCACGGACAGACACATGATGATGTCTTCCTCTGCATCCCTCCGCTCTATCATACAGGTGCGAAGATGCATTGGTTCGGAAGCCTTATCTCAGGTAGCAAGGCAGTTCTCCTCAAGGGAACAACACCTGAATACGTTCTTGATACAGTCAGCCGTGAGCACTGCACCATCGTATGGCTCCTTGTACCTTGGGCTCAGGACATCCTTATCGCTCTCGAAAGCGGTCAGTTAAATAAAGACGATTATGAGCTCGATCAGTGGAGACTTATGCACATCGGTGCTCAGCCTGTACCTGCGAGCCTTATTGCAAGATGGAAGAAGATCTTCCCTAACCACCAGTATGATACAAACTACGGTCTCTCAGAGTCTATAGGACCTGGCTGCGTACATCTTGGTGTTGAAAATATACATAAGGTTGGTGCTATCGGTGTTCCGGGCTTCGGCTGGGAAGCCAAGATAGTTGATGAAGACAGAAACGAAGTAGCTAAGGGTGAAGTCGGCGAGCTTGCCGTTAAAGGCCCGGGTGTTATGGAATGCTACTATCACAACAGAAAAGCTACAGAAGAATGTCTTAAGGACGGATGGCTCTTCACCGGTGATATGGCCAAGCTTGACGAGGATGGTTTCATCTGGCTCGTTGACCGTAAGAAGGACGTTATCATAAGTGGTGGTGAAAATATCTATCCTGTTCAGATTGAAGACTTCATGATGAAGAACGAGAAGATTCAGGACGTTGCGGTTATCGGTATCGGTGATCCTAGACTCGGTGAGATCTCAGCTGCCATCGTACAGCTTAAGAAGGGCAAGCTTGCAACCGAGGAAGAGATCAATGAGTTCTGCCTTGATCTTCCAAGATACAAGAGACCTCGTAAGATCATCTTTGCAGACGTTCCTCGTAATGCAACCGGTAAGATTGAAAAACCAAAGCTCCGTGAGATGTACGGAACAGTTAACCTCGTTGCCGAGGAGAACAACAGTTAGAACAAACCATGCCCTGTTCTTGATCCACTTCGTGAATCAAGAACCATCGCCGTAGGCGCCGTATACAACAAAAATATGAGGTACAGATTGGTATGCAAGCATATCCCACTGTACCTCATATTTTTATTGTGCATGGCTTGTTACATTAGCTTAGCCTTCAAATCCAGCATGAAAAGCCTTGAGATTAATATCAACTGTCTTCGCAGGAACTGTATTTCTTATCACGTTCTCCCACTGCTCTACTGTGTAATCCATATGCTTTGCAGCCATACCGAGAACGATAACGTTGAAGGTTCTTGTATTTCCGATCTCTTTAGCCTTCTCCATGGCGTCGATCGAATAAACCTTGTATTTAGATGAAAGCTCCTCGATGATGCCTTCAGGATACTCTGCAGCACCTGTGATAACCGGCATCGGATCGATACGCTGATCATTTACGATTATAACTCCGTCCTTCTTGAGGAAGTGAGCATAACGCTTCGCCTCAAGTCTCTCAAATGCGATAAGCACATCTGCACAGCCCTCTTCTACTATAGGCTCTGCAACATTTTCACCATATCTTACATAAGTTACAACGCTTCCGCCTCTCTGAGCCATTCCGTGAACCTCAGAAAGCTTAACATCATATCCGGCATTGAGTGCAAGTCCTCCGAGAATACGGCTTGTAAGAAGTGTTCCCTGTCCGCCTACACCGACTATCATTATATTCTTTACTGCCATATTACTCACCTCTCTTCTTAAGTGAAATAGCTTCAAACGGACAATTCTTCATGCAGAGTCCGCAGCCATTACACATAGTATCATCTATGATTGCCTTACCGGTTTCCTTGTCCTTCTTGATTGCAGGACATCCGGCGATCAGGCACTTACCGCACTTACGGCATTTCTCAGGATCAACGTAGCACTTTCCTGCAGGAACATATTCCTTAAGGAGTGCACATGGTGACTGAGCGATGATAACCGAAAGCTCTTCTCTTGCAACCTCAGTCTTAACAACCTCTTCAAACTTCTCAAGATCATAAGGATCAACAACTGTAACATGCTTGATGTTCATAGCCTCGCAGATCTTTACGAGATCGATCGCAAGGGTTGTTTCGCCACTCAGAGTCTTTCCTGTAGCAGGATTATCCTGGTGACCTGTCATACCTGTTGTAGAGTTATCAAGGATGATAACTGTACCTGTGGCCTTGTTATAAGCCATATTCATAAGTGAGTTAACACCTGTATGCATAAAGGTTGAATCACCGATAACTGCAACCCAGTTCTTAACATACTCACTGCCCTTTGCCTTCTCCATACCATGAAGCATAGAAATACTTGCGCCCATGCAGAGTGTTGTATCTACAACGTTAAGCGGAGCAACAGCACCGAGTGTATAACATCCGATATCACCTGAAGCATGAATCTTCAGCTTCTTAAGTACTGAGAATGTAGCTCTGTGAGGACATCCAGGACAGAGAATAGGTGGTCTCATAGGAACAGCTGCTGCATCATCAGCTTCTATTGTCTCTCCGAGAATAGCCTTACGAAGCATATTTGCACTGTATTCACCCTGGATGGTGAAGATTTCCTTACCGATGCACTTGATGCCCCATGACTTAACCTGCTCCTCAATAACAGGCTCAAGCTCCTCTACGATATAAAGAGTTTCAACCTTTGAAGCAAACTCCTCGATCAGCTTCTTAGGAAGCGGATTAACAAGTCCGAGCTTAAGGATTGAAGCGTTCGGAAGCACTTCCTTTACATACTGATAAGGAATACCGCTTGTGATGACACCGATCTTGGTATCGTTATATGTAACCTTGTTAATATCGATCGTACATGCATCCTCGATCAGACGATTTGTACGTGCCTCAACAACGAGATGTCTGCCCTTTGCATTGCCCGGCATCATAACGAACTTTGCAGGATTTCTCTCGTATGGCTTATCTTCAGGCTCTACTCTGTCCTCAAGGTTAACAAGTCCCTGAGAATGAGCAAGTCTTGTAGTTGTACGAACAATTACAGGAGTATCATACTCCTCAGATATCTCAAAAGCTCTCTTTGTAAAATATCTTGCCTCTTCAGAATCAGAAGGCTCAATTACAGGAACACAGGCTGCTCTCGCAACTCGTCTTGTATCCTGCTCATTCTGTGAGCTGTAAAGTCCCGGATCATCGGCAGCTATCATAACAAGTCCGCCGTTTGCACCAACATATGATACTGAATAAAGCGGATCGGCAGCAACGTTAACACCAACGTGCTTCATCGCGCACATAGCTCTTACACCTGACATTGATGCACCTACAGCAACCTCTGTTGCAACCTTTTCATTTGGTGCCCACTCAGCATAAACTCCTTCGTATTTTACCAGATACTCACTGACTTCTGTACTTGGTGTCCCCGGATATGCAGAGGATACCTTAACACCCGCTTCATATGCTCCTCTTGCGATCGCCTGATTACCAAGCATGATCTTTTTTTCCATTTCAGTCCTCCCTTGTATTTTAAGCATCTCACTTATGTGATCAGCTGTATTTCTCTCATCAAACCTTGATAAGCTGACCGTCACGGTATATCTGATACCGCTCAGCTCCCATCCTGAGTCTGATTATCCTGTTACTCTCTTTGATAGCATTATATCTGAACTTAAGTCTGGTTGAGGTCTTCCATTTTTTTGACGGCTGAATGTTATTGAATATCGATGTGGCGCTTATAACCTCATATGCAACATTCCACATGGAAATATCTCTGACCGGATCCTTAATAAAGAGCCTGTATTTTTTATATTCTACATCATTGTTTCTGCTGTATCTGTTGCTTGAAACCATCGCTCCGTAGGTCGGCGCGTTAAAAACTATCTGTGCGCCCTGGAACCTGCGATACAGCTTCTCTACAAATCTGCTGACTTCTTTCGAATTCTTGTACTGGAAGAAATCCCTGCAGACGAAGAGCAGCCCGAAGCCGATATCACATTTGATATCATCGATCCAGCTCATATCATCTATTGATTTAACGATGGTATGTTCTCTCTCACCATCTCTCGTATACAGCCTTCGGATAGATATCTTGCCGGGCGTGTCGAGATTGTACCAGTTCACTCTTCCGTTGTCCATCCTCTTGAACATGGTATCAAGGCTGCAGCCGAGATAAACAACAGTTCCGTTCGGATATTCAAGTATGAACCTTCTTACTTCATCATCAAAGCTCTTGTAGGTAGCAGCCTTGAGAATATTTATATAATCACTGTGTTTCTTATATTTTTCATATGAAATACGGTTATGCACGAGATACTTTGTAGCCTCGTTATCCTTGAATATCAAAGGATA
This sequence comes from Lachnospiraceae bacterium, assembly GCA_003520105.1. Taxonomy (GTDB): domain Bacteria; phylum Bacillota; class Clostridia; order Lachnospirales; family Lachnospiraceae; genus Eubacterium_Q. The sequence goes on from DOVL01000099.1 coordinate 5,010, forward strand.
TTTATTAGAGAATTCCCCTCGCTCCTTGACCTCATACATATACTGGTTGATGATCCTGCTGCTGTCATCAGTCATCAGATCCTCAACTACCTTCCTCGCATGCAGTGCCTCATCCAGATTCCTGTCGTGGAAGAATTTGTGATGCATCCTCGGAAACTCGAAGAAACTCACGTAGAGTCCGGCCTTCTCAGCCTTGTCAGCCAGTTCTCTGGCATAACAGTTATAAATATCATCCGTACCTGATATTATGATCAGATGACTGCAGAGGTCTCTGATGTCCTCATAGATCGGACTTGTAAATTCCGTTCTTGCAGCATATTCTCCGACCCAGTATTTATTGATAAACTCTTTGAGTCCCAAACTGAAATATACTCCGTCGTTATAATACTCCGTCAGCAGTTTATGCTCGAGCCTCTTGTCAAAGAATTCCGCATCCAGTTCAGGTGACAGAAGCACAAGCTTATCAGGAGTTCTGAGTCCGATCGTCCACGCCTGCATCGTCAGTGACATGGCAATTCCTGCGCCCACACCGTTACCGGTCATAATGATATTCGGAATATTCTTCTTATGTATCAGGTTATCATATACAGCCGTAAGGCTATCAAATACATCCTTGCAGCCTTTCTCCGGAGCCAGCGGATACATCGGGATACATACGCACATACCGGTCTCGAGTCCCAGCGTTGCCGCAAACTCGTATTCTTCCCTGACGATTGGTAAACTGTAATCACTGTCGTAAATATAGTAAATATAAATACCGTTAAAATTCTCAGGCATCAAAAAAAAGCAGAGGGTGTCACCTATAGTCTCTCTTTTTACGGAAATCCCCGGCACAGTCCATGAACTGATATCATTCTTCTCCATCAGTTCCTTCTTCTTTTTAACCTCCGCATATATCTCATTTACAGTTTTTTTTCTTAAACCTGATACTCTGGTCACTTGCTTTACCCACTATTCATAAACAATCGGCCGACTGCACCCTATGATTATAGTATAAAATACACTATTACGCAAGCAAAGAGGCTAAAAAACAATATGTTGCAATACCCCCGAATTAGTGTTAAATTATACCTGTTCTTTTAGGTTTTTTATGTGGCCGTGCGAACAGCCGACCGCATTCTATAATAAATCATCGAAAGGAAAATACAATGAAAAACTGTATCATTGCACAGTCCGGAGGCCCTACCTCCGCAATCAACGCATCTCTCGCAGGTGTAGTCAGCGGCATTAAGTATTCAGGCCGATTCGGCAAGATCTACGGATCACTTCACGGTGTAACAGGCGTTCTTGAAGAGAAGTTCATTGACCTTACGGATTTTGATGAGATTCCACGTCTTATCTCCAGTCCGGCGATGTATCTCGGTTCATGCCGCTACAAGTTGACCGATCCATCCGAGGATCCGACCGACTACAACCGCCTCTTCGAGGTATTTCACAAGATGGATATCGGTGCCTTCTTTTATATAGGAGGAAATGATTCCATGGATACTGCCGCAAAGCTTGCAGACTACGGTGCTGAAATAGGCAGTGATATTCGTTTCATGGGAATTCCTAAGACCATCGACAACGATCTCGTTCTTACAGATCATACTCCGGGCTACGGTTCAGCAGCCAAATACATCGCTGCATCAATGCTCGAGATTGCTCACGACACATACATCTACGGCATTCCATGCGTAACTATTATAGAAATAATGGGCCGTGATGCAGGCTGGCTTACAGCCGCTGCTGCCCTTGCAAGAAATGAATATAACGAAACTCCTCAGCTTATCTATCTTCCTGAAGTTCCGTTCAGCATCAACAAGTTCCTTGATGATGTCAGAGAGAAGCTCAAGGAGCATAACAACCTCGTGATTGCAGTTTCCGAAGGTATCCGCGACGAAAATGGTATTTATATTACATCTACCTCTGCTGCTGCAGACCGTTTTGGTCACGCCCAGCTGAGCGGAGCAGGTAAAGCTCTTGAAATTATGGTCAAGAAAGAGATTGGTGTTAAGTGCCGTTCCGTAGAGTTAAATATACTTCAGCGTTGTGCCGGACATATCGCTTCCAAGATTGACAGAGAGGAAGCCTTTAAGCTCGGTGAAGAGGCTGCAAAGCTTGCCGCTGAGGGCAAGACCTGCCTTATGACAACAATCGTTCGTGACAGCGACGATCCATATGCATATCACATCGATTCAGTTGACGTTAACAAGGTAGCCAACCAGGCTAAGAGCGTTCCGCTCGAATGGATCACTCCTTCCGGAAACGATGTTACCCCTGAGCTTGTTCGCTACATACGTCCACTTATCCAGGGCGAGAGCTATCCTGAGTATTCAGACGGCCTTCCTGTCTACATGAATATCTCACACCTGGTATAGAAATCGAGTAGGAGGGAGATTTAATCAATCTCCCGACCTCTCACAGCACCGTACGTACGGTTCCGTATACGGCGCTTCTCTAGTTTTCACATATTTTCAAATAAAACTCTGTGAATGTT
>DOVL01000071.1 GCA_003520105.1 Lachnospiraceae bacterium
CAACAACAGCAGGAGTAAGTGCAAGATTCACAAACACATATACGCAGCAGCCAACCCCTCACAACCTTACCTTCACCAAGATGTTTGGTGGTGATGTTGTTCAGGATGATATTGATCGTAACGAACTGTATTTCATAATCACATGGACTGACGGTACAACAACGAAGTATTTGGATAAGAATGGTAATCTAGTTGACGATATGGATGACGCCAAGATCTTGTTAGGGGATCTTGCTCAGACTCCGGACACCTATATTTATTCGAAGACATTCGAAAATGCACCGGTTGGTAAGTACACAGTAACAGAGTACAACCCGAATATTTATATTAATGGTACTCAGACACCATTTGTACTGACTCATCCGACGACTGATAAGACTAATGCAGAGGTAACTGATACTACAGGAGGTGCCCTGCTTATCACAAATGTTTACACCGACGACAGACCAACCACCAACAAGCTTACTCTTAGCAAGACATTTGGCGGTGAGGTAACTGAAGAGGAAATCACAAACGACAGTATTTCATTCGTTGTTAAGTGCGGTGACAAGTATCTGAATGCAGCCGGACAGCTTGTAGATGACAAGGTTGAAATCAAATTATCAGATCTTGCACATACTGATGGAACAGTTAAGTGGGAAAAGACCTACGAGGTACCTTTCGGCGACTATACTGTAACAGAAATTAACAAGACAATGTATATCAAGGGAACAACTATTCCGTTTACATTTGTCGAGGAGCAGTCTACGACTACAGCAAGCGCTACAGTTTCAGCTACAACAGCAGGTCAGCTTGAGCTCACTAACTACTACACCAAGCCTGTTGTAAGCATCAGCAAGATCGATGCTACAGGAAAGCAGGAGATTGACGGTGCACAGCTTGAGCTTTACAGCAGTGATGATAAGGGTAACAAGGTTGGCGACTTCAGCAAGACATGGACATCAAGTTCAAAGCATGTTGAGTCATTTGTCCTTCCGGCAGGCACATACACCATTAAGGAGACAGTTGCTCCTGAAGGATATGAGAAGCAGACAAACTTCTTCATATTCAAGGTTGAATACGATAAGGATGACAACCTGATCCTTACACAGATCAGTGATGATCACCTTCCTGGAACATATGATGTGAAGACAGGACTTATTTCCTTCGAAAATGACCCTATTAAGGTTACAGGAAAGCTTTCTGTTCACGTTGTAGAAGAGGATACTGATCGTGACGTTCTTGGCGCTAAGGTTAGAGTTACAGGTCCGGACGGATTCGATGAGATATTTACAACCAATGAAAAGGGTGAGATCGTTGACAAGGATGGCAAGACACCTATCGACGTAGCACCTGGAACATACAAGGTAACAGTTGTTGAGGTTCCTACAGGATACAAGGTAACCACAGGCGAGATAGCTGAGATCGTAGTTCCTAAGGATGGCGAGGCCAGACACGAGGCTAAGATCATTCCTGAGAAGGAAGAAACAACAACTGAGACTACAACCGAGACAACAACAGAAACAACTACAGAGACAACAACTGAAACAGACGAGCTCGGTAACCTCATCATCACGGTAACTGAAGAAGTAACCGGAAGAGAAGTACCTGGTGCAACTGTAGAAGTTGTATATCCTGACGGAACAACCAAGACCTTTACAACGGATGAGAAGGGTAAGATCACTCTGATAAATACAGCAGTTGGTAAATACTCTATCACAGTTAAGAAGGTTCCTGACGGATACAAGGTTACAACCGGTAAGGAAACTGCAATCTGCACAGTAACAGCAGGTGCGACAACAGAGCATAAGGCAGAGATCGTTACCAGAACAACAACTGATGAAGTTGTATTTACAGGCGACAGAACTCCTATGACTCCGCTCATGATCGCTATGCTGATCTCAGCAGCAGGAATGGCATTCTTCATCGGACGTAAGAGAAAACTTAACAAATAGTCATGTAAGAGATTAATATGAGTAGTTAATCATGATACATTCTTTTCTATCATGACTCCTTTCTTAAAACGGGGATGCGCTTCGGCGCATCCCCAATTCTTTTATAGCGGATAATTAATCAATCTAATAATGGCGGGTTGATCTGTATTTCACACATATTTCACCATCTTTTCACAGACATAGTATTGATAGCATATACGAACGTGGCTAAAATACATATAGATTCTGATATTAAACTAAATCCTGATGCCCAGATAATGAACCGGATTATGATATGGATATCGCACACATTTTCTATCCATTGTAGCTATTGATTTATATGATGAAATATGCTATATATAGCATATAGAAAGGAATAGGTGTGTTTGAAATTCGTTTTTATCACGATGAGAATGGGCGGAAGCCTCTAGGGGAGTTTATTAATTCGTTGCAACCGAGATTAAAAGCTAAAGTAGTTGGAGATTTACATCTTTTGGAGGAATATGGAAATCTTGCAAGAGAGCCATTGAGTAAGCATCTAGGTGATGGTATTTTTGAATTAAGGACGATTGAACAATCTGTTATAGTCAGAATATTATATTTTTTTGATGAAAATAGGATTATTATTGCAACAAATGGATTTGTAAAGAAAACACAAAAAACACCAAATGCTGAAATTGATTTGGCACAGAAAAGGCGTGAAGAGTATTTCAGTAAGAAGGAGGCGATTGAAAATGAGTGATCTTCAGGAATTAACTGATGAATTGATGAAAGATCCGGAGTTTAGAAAAGAATATGAAGCTATTCAACCGGAATTAGAGATAAAAAGAGCTATTCTTGAAGCTCGAATACGATCTGGTTTGACACAAAATGAATTATCTGAAAAAACAGGTATAAGCCAGGCTGACATAAGCAGGCTTGAGAATGGAACACGTAACCCTAGCCTTGCTTTACTGAAAAGATTGGCAGATGCAATGAATAGTACTTTGCGCATTGAATTTGTTCCTAAATGATTCATTTTTTATGACATTCTTCGATAAAAGGGCGAAAAACAAATATTTCTTGCAAATATAATATCCATGCGATATAATGATTATGTAAATAAAAATTTAAACGAATCGTATATCTGGGATGTGCGATAACTCCCGTATTTTTGAACCTACATTTATTTTTACGGGAATTCAACTATTTGTAACAGGATGACATGCCTCCTTTGAGTGGACTTCAGAGTGCTACATGAGATTACCCACCTAGCCATAGCTAGGACTCAAAAAGGGGAGCCGGCATCTTGGATATACTTAAAGATTCGCTTTACAGGAAAGCAGCGAGAGCTGCTTTCTTTAGTGTATGGTGCAAATATGGACGAAAACAAAGAAACTATCGAACTGAATAACGAAGAGGAAACAACTGAAGAAACCCTAGAAAAAGCCGAGGAGGTAACTACTGAAGAATCAGAAGACAAAACTGCTGACAAACCGGCCGAAGAAAAAGAGGCCGAAGAAAAAGAAACCGATGAAACGAAAGCAGAAGAAAAGAAGACCAAAGAGCCAAAAGAGAAGAAAGCAAAGAAAGAAAAAACAGACAAGAAATCTCTCGTGGAAAGGTTTGGTAAGAGAAACCTCTGCATAGCAGGCGTGGCTGCGGCAGTAATTGTTCTCGCGGTACTTATTATTGTGTTTGCGAAGGGTGGCAGCAAGAAGAAGGCTGATCCTGAAGATACGACTTATTATACCTTCTCTGATGTTCAGAAGGATGTTGCATATCTTGCAAATGACCAGGAGCAGCAGGACAAGCTGAACCGTCTTATTGATCCGATGAAGAAGAGTAATCCGATTGATTTGAATTATGTCGACCAGATTGCGAAGATCATCGGAGTTGATAAGAGCGAGTACAAGAGTCTCGTCAAGGGTTATTCGAAGGATGACAAGATTCCTCAGAGTGTATTTGATGAGTTTTATGATACGATTATTGCTTCCGGCAAGGTTGAGGGCATAACGACGACGGATGTTTTCCTTCACAGCATGAGTGGTACAGAGAACGGAATCACAATGCTTTCGGACGGCTATAATTACTATGATGCTGATAATATCAAGATTGACAGCGATAGCAGAGACAAGATCTATTCGTTCTATGAGAAGAACGGAACGATATTCAGAACAGCCGGTCTGTCCGACGCAGAGCACACAGTTACAAACGTACTTCTGACAGGCTTTGACAAGGATGCGGGTACTGCTTCCTTCCTTCTGAACAACGAGATCGTGACTATGGCTTGTCCGGAATCAAATAATATAAAAGAACTCGTGGTTAACATAACATTTACTAATGACGGTATCAAGTCCATCGCTCCTTCGGGAGAGGAGATAAATGGCCGAATTACAGCTGTAAATGAGGCAAATCTCAAGATTCACGATGTTGGATTCTATTACTACGATGATGGTTTCAAGGTTTACGACAATTCTGGCGATGAGCCGAAGGAAGTGTATTCATCACAGTTCCTCGTAGGCTACAAGAATCTGAAGATTTATGTTGAGAAGCGCAGGGTCAAGGCGGTTGTTATTACTGATTCCGAGCTTGATTCCGAGGAAATACGAGTACTCATCAACGATACGAACTACAACGGCTATCAGCTGAAAGATGTTACCTTCAGCTGCAGCAGCGATTATACGATAACCTTTAGCGACGGCAAATCAGAGCAGAAGGATTCGGATAGCAAGGTTATGTTCACACCTGCATCATTCGGAATGCATGAGTCGGTTACACTGTCCTGCAATGATCCTAATGGACGCTTTACAATTGACAGTATTGAGAGGAATGGCATAAATCCTACTTACCGCGGCACCTTCGAGGTTGTCATGATGGGAGATTTTCTCTATGTCGTAAATAAGCTTCCAATCGAGGAATACCTCTATGCGGTAGTTTCAAGCGAACTTCCTGACAGCTATGATGATGAGACCTTCAAGGCTTTCGCCATCGTTGCCAGAGGATATGCCTGCAAGATGATGGAGAGCAATCAGTTCTCATCTTACGGCGCAGATATTGATGACAGTAATTCGAACCTTCTCTATAATTACTATCCTGAGAACGAGCGAAGCATGATGATAGTTAACGAGACCTATGGTATGGTTCCGGCATATGAAGACAGCATTATCATGCCTTACCATTTCCTGACCTCGTGCGGTATCACCTGTACAAATACAGATGTTTACAATGAAGATGCTCAGCCATATTATGGCTCGAACTATGAAACGGTTGAGAAGCAGAATACACTTCTTTCTTCCGAGCCTTCGTTCAAGTATTTTATCGATAACGGTAACGACTATGATATACTTGAGGTTGACGAGCCGTATTACAGATGGTCGATCCACTATACGGATAAAGAGATGACAGACGCTGTGAACTCTGTTATTGATGACCGTATCAAAAATACAGTCGACACAGTTCTTGTTATGGAGAAACCTGCAGAAGACGACAAGTCTGACGATAAGAAGGATGACAAGACCGAC
>DOVL01000027.1 GCA_003520105.1 Lachnospiraceae bacterium
TCATGGTATATCTTCATATGTTCAGCCTTATTGAAGATCACGTTTGCATAGAGATATGCAAGCTCCTCCTCATTAAGGGTGTTCTTGTAATTAAGGTACATCAGAACTGAAGCCGGGATCAGGTCGTAACGAGAGTGGTTCATACTCCTGATATAGCATTCATTCAGTCCGATGAATTTCATTGATTTAAGCACTGCCGCCTTGTAGAAGCGGTGATACTTGTGATCAAGCTTATTTGCGGAAATAAGCATCGAACAGAGACTGTGAAGAACCTCTTCATTCTCCTGCTCACGACGAACGTAGTTCTCTGCGCTCTCAGGGCTCTCCGGCTGTCCGCCTGTTACATGATAATGCTCTGCAAATTCAGCTGCCGAAGAAAGCTCCGGTGCCTTCATAACGCTCTCAGCCTTGGCTGCCGGTCTTTTTTCTTCCTTTGCATCGCCATCCTCTTCATCCATAAAGTGGATGCCGAACTCCTCTGACAGTCCCTCATCGATATCGGTCGGCTTATCCTTGATGCCGTCTGCGAGGATCTTGTCCTCAGGCGCCTTGCTCTTGTCCTTCTTCTCGGACTTTGAATATCTGAGGTACTCATTATTTTTGTCCTGTCTGCGGATACGCTCCTTCTTCAGGACATTTTCATTCTTATCATAAATCTGTTTTAATATATCAAATATCTGCTGATTGAAGTCAGCGTTCTTGCCTGCAAGCTTGACAAATTCACTCTGAACCTCGTCGGAGAGGTAGTGATGTCTGATGCCCCACTTAATAGCCGTGATCTCGAAAGGAGTCAGCTTCTTTAAGAGAAGCGGATTGGAATTAAGTATCTCGCAGATCTCAAAATATATGATAGGGCTGTTCTCGCCATCCTCAAACATCGAAGAAAGCTCACGGTAAAGTGTAGCGCTGTCCTCCGTCATCTCGCCGTCAACGAAAAGAAGAAGCCAGAAATAAAACATCTTCGGCTCCTGAGTACGGAAGTTACGCCTGATCATATTTGCGGTTTTCTCGATCGTCTCCTCGTCACGGAGCACCATAGATCTGAGGTAGCTGTAATAGCATTTCTGCTGGTTGCTCATGAGACTTCTGTCAACATCCGCTTCGATCCTGAGGAATTCCTGCTCAACCTTTGCAAAGTCACCCGCAAGAATATTCATATGCATGATGCCGAGCCTGTAGAGGTCCTCCTCCGGCTCCATCTCCACAAGAGTCTTCAGCGCATCGATAGATGTGCTCACATACTCATTGAGAGACAGTCTCTCCATACGGAAATCCAGGTACGCCTGGGTAAGCTTGATATTACTCTGCTTCAGAAGTCGTCTCTTGTTTCGGATCTCCTGATTCGGGCGGTCCTTCAGCGGTTTCGTCAGATGGATATCCACCTCGATCCGCTGGTAAATATTTTCAATTATTATGCTTCCTCTGTTCTCTCCCTCCGGAACATGCTCAGGAGAAATATAAACAGGGAGCTGGCAGATATTTCCGGTGAAATCGTCACCTGTGATAGTCTTCTTGCCCGGAATGATGAACTCGGCATTGCTGCTGATCTCGGACATGGTATATCCCCAGGTATTCTTGTTGATCTCAATCGTTATCTGCATCGTCTCATCAGGCATATGAGTATCGATCTCAGACTTTGAAACCGAGAGAGTTACGGTTCTCTTCTTATGAACCATAACAAGAAACTCCTCCATAGCCTGGTCAACAGAGTGGCTTGCAAGGAGGCTCTCATAAATCTGCCTGGTGTGATTATCATTATCTATAAAGGTTCTTCTGAATTCGCCTGTTGTGAAAAGCCTTACGGCCTCCTTCCAGCTCTTTTCCGCAAGAGCGGCGAACTTGAAGAGATCATCTATCTTGTCTTCTTTATGCTTAACGTACGGCTCAACGATGCTTATATCATAAGGAATCCTCTTCTCACCGCCGTCGGTTATGACATTGATATGTCCGCGGAAGGTCTGTCCTGCCTCAAGACAGGTAGCATTGAACGAAAATTTAACCTCAAATCTTCTGCTGACAAAAGAATGTGTCTCGAAACGGAGCAGGTATCTGCTGTCGTAAACCATACCCTTAATAGGTATATCATTCTTGCTTTCTACAGTAAAACTACCCTCGTAGGTTGTTCCTGCTTCTATATTCAGTTTGAAGCTTTCCTCTGATATGACAACCTCAGGTCTGTCGATCCTGAACTCGCCCTTGGCATACTGCTCAACTATAGCCTTCATTTTACTTTTCCCAAAAAAATATATTGATATTAGCTTCCTGTTTGTTGTAAAATATCAGCATGAGACATTAAACAACAATCTGTTATATTATAGCAAAAGAGAATTACGTTTGCAATGCAATCCGACAAAACATTCAGGAGTGAAAAATGGCTAAGACACCTCTCAGGATCAAACAATATGATACCGTTCATTTTGACACAAATGTAAACCCTCTGGGCATACCGGAAACAGTGAGGACCACTCTGGCCAACAACATCTCTTCGGTATACAACTATCCGGAGGCATACTACGGAAACCTCAGGCTTGCTATCTCCGAATATATCTCTGCTCCGGAAGAAAGCATCATTCTCGGCAGTGGTTCTGTAGACCTGATCAAGCTTCTTACCGCATTGATCATGCCTAAGAAGGCTCTCGTCATAGTTCCGGGTAGTCTGGGTTATGAGAAGGCACTGAAGGCTTACGGCTGCCAGACAGAGTATTATCACCTTGATGAAGCAAGCGACTATACTCTTGATACGGTTGATTTCCTCAGCAAGCTGGATTCGTCCTTCGATATGCTGATAATCGGCAATCCGAACAATCCTACCTCGCGTAAGCTTGAGCGCGATGATATCGAGGATATTGCCAAAGCTTGTGATGATCTCGGAATCTTCCTTGTTATCGACGAGATGTATATCGAGTTCATTGATAACGAAAGAGAATACACCGCAGTTCCTCTGACTGAGAGATATGCGCGCATCGCAGTTCTCAGAAGCGTGACCAAATTCTTCGCGGTTCCGGGACTTCGTATCGCCTATGCGATCATGAACAATCCTGAATATATGAAGCTTGCAAGAATGGCATCCAGCGAGTCAGGCATCTCTGCACTTTCAGCCATTGCCGGTTCGGTAATGTTCAGAGATACAGCATATATCGAAGAGTCCAAGAGCATGATGCACACAGAGCGTTCACTTGTTTATCTTGCGATGTCAACCTGCAAGACCATCAAGCTTGTACGTCCGGACGCAAACTTCATGCTGATGAAGATTCTTAAGGACGATGTGACAGCAAGTGATGTTTACGATCACTGCAAACAGCGTGGTGTCATCATCAGGAAATGTGACGATATCACTGGTCTCAGCAACAAATACGTTCGTTTCTGCTTCATGAATCCAAAGCAGAATGACCTGATGGTAAATACAATTCTTGAGATAGTTTAAATACATTCTTTTATAATAAACCGGCGGCGCGTCCGTCACACCATAAAAAAATCAGCTCGTGCAAATTGCGAGCTGATTTTTTTGTATCTTCTATTTTCTTGCTTTCTCTATAAAGATAAACTTCACAAAATCATCGATATCGTCGATAAGTCCGCTTCTCTCTGCAACCGGTATAAACTCATCCGGATACTAACCCCATATTACCCATTAGTGTGTCATCTGTGCAGCGAGTATATC